>VRUF01000371.1 GCA_019456245.1 Planctomycetota bacterium
TTATCATATTCAACGGAATTCTCTTCGATTTCTGTGTAGCTATACGGAGCAGCCGCTAGCGGCATATCGCTTAGATCGGGAAAAACGTCCAGCGATGCATCCGCCGTATATACGTGCTGAACACGAGCAAGGATCCCATCTTTGGGAGGTATCCTCTTTTGGGGATCATCAGACCAGAGTGTGTTACCCTTGCCGTCTTTTGCAAGCATATAACTTATCCTTGCCATATTGCCCTGCACCGATGGATTATCGCCATAAGAATGAAAATCGCCCGTAGCAAAAAACATTATCCTGTCGAACCTGACATACCTACCCAAGTTGCTGTCATACCTTGGTAACCACATCATTATAATCTCCCCATCCTTGCGAAGATTCTCGAAATCCTGGTCAAGCTGCTGTACTATTGCCAGCAGTTTTCTCGATATCTCCGCCGTCGCCATCGCCTTGCTATGCACCTCGACGGACATACGGAAAACCAGCCCGCTGCCGGCAAGCAATACAACGATCAATGCCATCGCGACAATAAGCTCAAATATCGTAAATGCTTTTTTCATCTCGACCAAAAATTCCCTGAACCAGCCTTAAAAAGTTATAACCCGCTGATAAACCTCAACACAAGGATACCTGCCATCAACACTAAGATTTGTCTTCACCGAAGGCGGAACCACCCAAAAGTGACTGCCAAGACGATCCGGGTTAAAACTTGTTTCGTCAACATTACCAAGCAAAGTAATTTTCGGACCATCCCGTCCGATCACATACATCAACTCGCCCGTTCGATCATCAACAAGCGTAGAACCGGCCGTGACATACTTTACATACTCTGCTATACTAAAATCGGCAGGAAGATCCGGATTAGTAAGACTTACATCTATGTTTATGATATTGTCTGTCAACTCCGCTGGATCGGCTGGCGCTGCCATGTCTCGCTTCATCCTGAGAGCTGTCGGATACTCCGTAGTCAGCGGATCCGGGTCATCGACCAATCTGCCATTGCGATCTACATTGGGATAAATAATACCAAGCCCGGTCAATCTGCATACAAACACTGTGACCTGAAGCTGATTTCCTCCCAAATCCCTGCAAAGCGCACTCCAGCGGTACTTCTTTCTATCGACAAGATGCGTAGAAGGATAATTGTATTCCTCTGACGCTCTATCGTACGCAGCTTTCATCGCAGCGGCAGGATCAGCAGCAGCAGAAAAATCGGCTATGTAAAGATCCAGATTAATCCCAAAATTTGCAACCAGGCTGTACCTTACGCTCTTTGACCCTCCGGGCCAATCCCCATCGAAAGCATCAACCCCATAAAGCCGTATCTTTGCAAAAGCTTCCTCAGCCGCCGCCAGTCCTATCGTTCGTTCCGTCGCGGTCGCAGTAAGCTTTACCCCAACAGAAAACGCTCCTGCAATAAGAACAAATCCTACCGCAAGTATCCCTGCCGAGATCATCACTTCAATCAGACTAAATCCTTTATAT
>VRUF01000114.1:0-4747 GCA_019456245.1 Planctomycetota bacterium
GCGTATTATCACGGTTGAGGATCCCGTCGAGTATTTGCTTTCCAATAACCTATGCCAGATCGAACAGCGTGAAGTAGGCGCCGACGTCCCTAATTTTGCATCCGGTCTTCGCCACGTACTTCGTCAGGACCCCGACATAATAATGGTTGGTGAAATGCGTGACCTTGAGACAACCAGTTCCGCGATCACTGCTGCCGAAACCGGCCACCTGGTCTTCAGCACGCTTCACACCATTAACGCCACGCAAACGGTCGAGCGTGTCGTGGATATATATCCCGCTTCACAGCAAAATCAGATACGTACAATGCTTGCAAATACGCTCAAAGCTGTGATTTCGCAGACTTTGTTTCAACGAATAGATAAACCCGGTATGGTTCCGTGCACGGAGTTATTGATATGTACATCTGCAGTGCGAAATTGTATCCGTGAGAACAGGATTCATGAGATTCCCAATATCATAGAGACATCCGGACGGTTGGGTATGCATAGTATGGATGCCAGTATTATCGAAATGCATGGTAAAGGATATATCGCTCGTGACGAGGCGATTGCCCGTTCGAGCGATTCCGTTAAGATGGCCCGTTTGCTTGGAAGTGCAGAATGAACGAGGAAAGCAAAATGAACGAGGAAAGCAAAGAGGCCGAGGAAAGCGGTGAGGTCGAAGAAAGCAAAGAGGTCGAGGAAAGCGGAGAGGTCGAAGAAAGCAGCAAATCCTGGATACAGGTTGTAACTGGCAAATTGCGGTCTGCCGGTAAACACATGATCAGTAAAGGAAGTGTAAAGGCGTGGGAAATAATTATTTTCAGTATCCTGCAATATATCTTTCTACCCGTTCTTTGTGGTTTTATAGTGGCAGGGATTTTGACTACCGGAGTTCTTGAAAAGCTGGGCCTTAACAAATTCGATTTCGCAAATTTCCCAACGATCAAAATACAGGGAACCACATCGTCTACATATTCTGGTCTGGCCCTCGCTGCCGGTTTAGGGTGTGTCATAGGTCTAATTCTTTCTCGAATCCTGAAGTTTGGCGCCAGATTAGGACATTTTAATTATATCAATCCGCCAAAATCAGTGGATGCAATACCCATACCGTCTGTCACCGGTTTTATTAAATCAATAATACGCCTGATAGCTATACCCGTCATCGTTGTTTTAGGAGCGATAACAGCTCTGGAACTGGCTAAGCTTGGGGTGCTGCCGGCAGTTCGTATTGATAAGGAGTACCAGATATTTGAGGTCACTTCCATGGGTATGGCAATAGTCGCCGCAGTCGGCTGTTTGTTGATGTTCGTATATGAAATGATCTTTTTGATCCTTTTGAAAACGACAAGACGCAAAGAAGTCGAAATTAAGGAATTGAGGTAAAACTGAATTCTGCGGGCCGTGACCCATTCTTTAACTTGCTGTCTTGCTTGAATACCTTTGCTTGACAATCGCAAGAAGCAACTTGTTTAAGTAGTCAAAGCCTAATTGGCGTGCATTCCGGAACAGATAAAACCAAACGTCAGGATATTTGCCCGACTAAATATTCATGTATGGCCCGTGCAGCGATTCGGCCCTGACCCATTGCAAGGATAACGGTAGCGGCACCGGATACGATGTCCCCCCCGGCATAAACACCGGGGATCTGAGTCCCCATGGTATCCTCATCGACAACAATCGTACCCCATCTGGTTATTTCCAGTTCCGGCATTGTCTGCGGTATGAGCGGATTTGGCTTATTTCCGATTGCCACAATAACTGTGTCAAGATCCATTATAAATTCCGAACCTTCGATGGGCACAGGTCGGCGCCTGCCGGAATCGTCCGGTTCGCCCAGTTCCATCTTTATACATTCCATCCCCACAACACGGTGCTTCTCGTCACCGATAACCCTGACGGGATTGTTCAGCAGTTTGAACTTGACACCTTCCTCTTCGGCGTGGTGGATCTCTTCGTCTCGACCAGGCATCTGCTGACGTGCCCGCCGATATACAATGGTTACGTCTCCGCCGAGCCTTAGTGCCGTTCTCGCCGAATCCATCGCAACATTTCCGCCGCCGACGACAACAACACGCTGACGTTTGATCGGAGGCGTATCGTATTCCGGGAACAAATATGCTTTCATCAGATTGGACCGTGTAAGGTATTCATTTGCTGAATAAACCCCGACAAGGTTTTCGCCCGGGATCCCCATAAACGACGGCAGACCTGCACCGCTGGCGATAAAGACCGCATCAAAGCCGTCATTTTTCATCAGTTCTTCGACGGTGCTGTTTCGTCCGACCACGTAATCCATTACGAATTTGACGCCAAGTTTTTTAAGGTAATTTACTTCCGCATGTACAATTACTTTTGGAAGACGAAATTCCGGTATCCCATAAGTTAAGACGCCTCCGGGTTCATGCAGCGCTTCGAAAATGGTAACCTCGTGACCGAGTTTGATCAGGTCGCCGGCGACGGTAAGGCTCGCTGGTCCGGCACCTACGCAGGCTACACGCTTGCCCGTTTTTTCAGTGATCTCGGGTATTTTAATATTGCCGGAATTGCGCTCATAATCGGCGACGAACCGTTCCAGCCTTCCAACAGCTACCGATTCGTCCTTGATAGCCAATACACATACTTTCTCGCACTGTTCTTCCTGCGGACAAACCCTGCCGCAGACTGCAGGCAATGCGTTTTGCTCTTTTAATTTCCATGCCGCTTCAAGAAATTTGCCTTCCTGTACCAGCGCAATGAAACCGGGTATATCTACACCAACCGGACAACCGGCTACGCATCGAGGCTTTTTGCACTTGAGGCAACGGCTTGCTTCCAGCATAGCGGTTTCATCGCTGTAGCCATACGGAACTTCCTCGAAGTTTCTGGCTCTATCTTCCGGTGCCTGTTCCGGCATTGGTTGTCTTGGAGTCTTTTCCTTAGCCATTCGTTATTCTCTACTGATTATTTTGAGCACTTACCATTACATTTATGTTCGCCGTGGCGGGGTGTTACCGATTCGGTTTTTCCCACCAGGTGTATCTCTTCGGCACTATATGCTACGCGCCTGTCCCAGAGTTCTTCCCAATCGACCAGATGTGCGTCGAAGAAAGGCCCATCTACACAGGCAAATTTTGTTTCTTCACCTACGGTCAGGCGGCATGCTCCGCACATGCCCGTTCCATCCAGCATAATCGGATTCAAAGCCGCCAGCGTCTTTACTCCATACGGTTTGGTTTCCTGCTGGGTAATCATCATCATAAACGGACAGCCGATGGCAATAACAAGATCGAATTTTTCACCGTCTTTTAGTTTTTGTCCAAGTGCATCAACTGCATGGCCCCTGACACTCAAAGACCCATCGATCGCTGTCTGTATCATTTCGTCGCAAGCGGCTGTGAGTTTTTCTTTGTAGTAATGTTTGTAGTGGCTGCGACCTTCGGTAATGACCGTAACGTGGTTGCCGATCTGCTTCAGCGCTGCAGCGATACGTAAAATCGCGCCGATTCCGTAACACCCGGCCGCCAAAACTACTTTGCCGTAATTTTTTATTTCCAGCGGTATCCCCAGCGGACCGACTACGTGCGCCAGTTTATCGCCCGGTTCTAAAAGTACGAGCTTGCGGCTGGATTGCCCCACTTCCAATACGACCAGCGTAATCGTACCTTTTTCCCCATCCCAGTCGCACAGCGTAAATGGAACGCGTTCCGATTCCTGGTCAACCATAAGAATAACAAACTGGCCCGGCTGAGCCTTTTTCGCAACCTCCGGTGCTTCGATAACGATCTCGTGTACATTCGGAGCGATCTCCTGTTTCTCGATAATTTCAAAGCCGTCAGTTGTTATGCTTTTTTCTACCTGAGGTATAGGTGCATCCTCAATTGTCAATTCTCGCAACGCCAAAACTTTTTCATCGATGTGATGCCCGCGAAAATATGTTCGTCTTAGATTGATATCATCAGCGGCAGGAGGTGTTTCCTCTCTTTCGGCCTGCAATTTGGCCGTTGAAATACCCAGTTCCTTTCCGATGTCACTGCTGGATTTGTACGCAAAACCGTCGGCTCCCATTTCCCCGGCAATCGCACTGATTATCCACCATTGAGGTTTAGCCTGACCCGGCGGCTGGCAGGCTTTGCGTAAAGGTCGATTTTGCCCGCCACTATCGGCGATGGTCCCATCGATTTCCGCAAAGATCGCCGCTGGCAAAACAATGTCTCCGCGTTCGCTAACATCGCTCGGATAACAATCCAGCACAATGAGCAGTTCCAGACCATCAAGCTGATCTGCGGGAACAAATTTCCCCGCCAGTACCGCCGCCTTCGTGCCCTTTGGCAGTGAAGAAAGCGAAGTACCATCTGAAGTGGGCTCGATCTCAATATAGTTTTTGGATTTCATCACTTCTTCAGTGAATTTTTTGAAGGTGTGTCGTTCCTCAATTGTGCTCGTGGTATCGCAAACAAAGGCAAAACTATCGCCTGTAAAATCCTTTAGTTTCTCCGCCGATATTTTGACGGCATCTTCCCATTCTGTTTCACGCAGCACACTGCCCACGCGAACATACGGCACAGCCAGGCGGTTGGTCCCATTAAGGAACTCGGCAATGGCAAATCGGCCCAGCATGCAAATCGGGGTCTTTTCATCCAGAGCACTGGCTGAGATCAGTTTCCCATCATTGGCATTGAGTTTCAGACCACAGGCCTGATCGCAGAAGATGCAGGTCGATTCTATAGACGCATCCGACTTTGGATACCATTTGGCGTATCTGTCGGATAATGCGCCGGTCGGGCAC
>VRUF01000114.1:4757-6259 GCA_019456245.1 Planctomycetota bacterium
CATCAATACACGAACCGCAGAACCTACAGCCCGCGTCCAATAGCGACCTGTCGAATACCGTACCGATACATGTTTCACTGCCGCGATTGACAAAATCGATGACCCCGGTTCCGTACTGGTATTTACATATTCGTACACATCGCCCGCAAAGAATGCAAAGGTTAGGGTCGCGGTCAATGAAAGGATTTGACCGGTCAATCGGACGATGCTTATAAGATGGCGGGATTGCAAGGTCGGTAAGCCCCAGTTCTTCGGCCAGGGCGCGAACTTCACAAGCAGCTTTATTGTTACAGGTATGGCACCCGGTAGTGCGTCCGGCTTTTTGCGCGCTCGGGCGATATTCCTCACAAAGCTCGCGCTTGGAACATATAAGGCAGGCACTCGGGTGTTCGAGCATCATAAGGGCAAGGATATTACGGCGAAGCTTTTGCAATGGTTCTGTGTTAGTCTGTACTGCCATCCCTTCAGCTACAGGAGTTGTGCACGAAGTCGGATACCCTCGCATACCTTCAATTTCGACCACACACAATCGGCACGCACCAAACGCGGGCAAAGCGGAGTGTGTACACAGATGAGGAATCGCAATATCGTGCCTCAATGCGCACTGGAGAAGAGTCTCACCTTCTTTGGCTTTTATCGTTTTTCCATCTATGGTCAGCTTCAATTTATAGTACCCTCAGTTATCTGGATGTTTCACTTTTTATAGTGCTTTCAGTCGAAATTTTCCGTTTGTCCGCGGGTAAACAGCTTTAGAACAACAAGTTGCAATCTTACCCGCGTCAATTTACTACCCTGAAGGGTATTTTTGGTTTTCATATCTGGTCAGTTCTCCGCTCCGGCGATAGACCGCAGCAAACTTATCCGGACATGTGCTTAGACACAAACCGCAGCCGATGCATGTGTCCTGATCAATAAGATGCGGGTTTTTCTTCTCTCCGCTTATAGCCTTAACCGGACAAACCCGTGCACATGCGCCACAGCCCGAACACCTGTCACTGTCGATGTGATAGCTGATCAGCTCACCGCACACAAAAGCTGTGCACTGTGCTTTTTCGATATGTTCCTTGTACTCTTCCTTGAAATATCGCAGAGTCGTCAATACCGGGTTAGGCGCTGTCTGACCAAGCCCGCACAGCGAACCGTCTTTAACGGTTTGGGCAATTTCTTCAAGCGTATCGATATCAGCCATTTGACCCTGACCGGCCACTATGCGTTCGAGAATGGTCAGCATCGCACGCGTTCCCAGCCGGCATGGCGGGCACTTTCCGCACGATTCCTCCTGCGTAAATGACAGGAAGTATCTTGCGATATCAACCATACAGCTATCTTCATCGAGCACTACCAGTCCGCCGGAACCCATAATACTGCCGGCTCCGGTGAGTGATTCATAATCGACCGGCAGATCTATCTTATCGGCTGGAATACACCCACCTGACGGCCCGCCTGTTTGCACAGCCTTTAACGCCTTGCCCGCCGGAGCTCCGCCGCCGATATCGAAAATT
>VRUF01000114.1:6269-9121 GCA_019456245.1 Planctomycetota bacterium
CGGTACCTCAACTAAACCTGTGCGGTTAATCTTACCGGCAAGTGCAAAAGTTTTTGTACCTTTACTCGAATCGCTGCCATAGCCTGCGTACCACTTCGCTCCATTGTGCAGAATCAACGGCAGATTGCCCAACGTTTCCACGTTTTGAATAACCGTAGGCTTGCCCCACAAACCACTGACCGCAGGAAACGGCGGTCGAGGTTGCGGCATCCCGCGCCTCCCTTCGATCGAAGCTATCAATGCTGTCTCTTCACCGCACACAAACGCCCCTGCCCCCTTTTTTATTGTCAAATCGAAGGAAAAATCTGAGCCCTGAATGTTTTCGCCCAAAAGACCCAGTTCACGCATCTGGCCGATAGCAACTTCCATACGATGTATAGCAAGCGGGTATTCAGCCCGGCAATAAATATAGCCCTGTGTAGCTCCAAGTGTCAATCCCGCTATCAGCATGCCCTCAAGCACAGCATGTGGATCGCTTTCAAGCAGTGAACGATTCATGAACGCGCCGGGGTCACCTTCGTCGGCATTGCATATCAGGTATTTTGTATCGGCCTTCGAATCACGACAAAACTGCCACTTGCGCCATGTTGGAAAGCCCGCACCGCCTCGCCCTCTTATTCCCGAGGCTTTTACTTCTTCGAGTGTTTTCTCAGGCCCGATTTCCAGTGCCCGCAAAAATCCGCGATAACCGTCACGAGCCAGGCAATGGCCGACATCTTCCGGGTTGATGATTCCACAGTTACGCAGAATTCGACGAACCTGCCCGGCAAGCATCGGATGTTCATTAAAATCACCGATACCGTCGGCTTCTCCCTGCGTCATTTTTCCCAGTGCCCATTGCTGGCACGGATCATCGCCTAAAACATGATTTTCCAGGATGGTGATTATTTCGTCAGGCCCAATATTGCCATAGCATATCCGCGGCGCGCCGGGTTTGTGCACGATCACCAACGGCTCCAGGTAACACAGGCCAATACACCCCACTTCGATAACCAGTGCCTCTATGCCCTCGGCCTTGATATATTCCCGCAGACGATCCAACACTTCTGACGCGCCGGCAGCTCGACCGCATGTTGCTGCCCCGACAAAGAAAACCGGGATACTGCTGTCTTCAAGCTGCTGCCACTGCTGTTGAGACTTAGTGATGGTTTGTTGTAGTGAACTCATAATCACTCGGCCTCCATAGTTGCGTAATGAGAAAGTACAGATGCAATTTTTTTAACAGTCATTCTGGCATAAACCTTATCGTCCACCACCATAGCCGGTGCCAGTGCACAGCAACCAAGACAGGCTACCCGCTCCAGATCAAATTTGCCGTCTGTTGTTGTCTCTCCGGCCTTTATATCCAACTGCTGCTCCACCTCGTTGAGGATCTGGACGCCCTGACGTACATGGCAGGCAGTTCCCTGACAGACACGAATAGTATGCTCGCCCGGCGGGCTAAAACGAAACTGAGTGTAAAACGTAGCTACTCCGTATATTTCGTTGGCCGAAATATCAGACAACTCGCTCAACCGGTCTATTGCCCCTTCGGGAAGATAGCCGAAACTATCCTGAATATCCTGCAAAACGGGTATCAGGCTTGCCCGTTTCGCGGGATACTGTGTACAAATATCCTTTACTCGGGACAATTCGGCTTCGGTTAGTTTGGACATATTATTCTGCAACATTTTTTTTAATCTCTAAATTAGGAATAAGATAGATATGGTCAGCAACACTCATCTTCAGGAGGTGCGAAACGCATACCCCCATTGTTGATTACTTTTGCATAAGAGTTGCCAATATCTTTTATAAGATTATGGCGAACAACCTTTATCCTGATTTCTGGCAACTTAACCTTCTTCAATTCTTCACTGGCCGCTATTGTAGCCAGAAGCCATTTTTATGTCAAGAACTCAAATTCCTCATTTATAATCCTGCCCTGAAAAATTCAAAAAGTACGGGTAGCTCTAATAATTGCTTTTGAGCGGCAAGTAGAATATTTTTGCATTCTGGCAAGGAAGGGAAATCAGCCTTAGCCGTAGCTAAGGCGGTTTTTTTCCTGATGCCGACCAGAATCAAAAAGTGCTCGCCGCACTGCTAAATCAAGTATCGTTAACAATGTTTTTAATGCTCTACTTTTTTTAATAACGTACCTACAGGAACTACCCATTGGGTACGCTTGTCCGCCAAAATGAATTTTTAGAGGTTCCCGTCGGTTCCACTGATAGCTATATGGTCTTTACTCGCTTTTTACGGGTGTAGTTCGTCACATTTTGGCGTTATTTGGCTGTTCTTCCCTGCAATATTAAAGAAATGCTCTCCTTGACAGTGTCGATTCACAGGTCGACTTCTCCGATGGCAAATAAAATAAATATCTTTTCACAACGAAAACACTTTTTAATTACAATAAAACTGAAAATAAAATCAGCTCAATCCCGGATTTCCCAAATAAAACTGTGCAAAAACAGGAATTGTAAGCAGTTCGGGTCAAAAAATCCGGGCTTTTGTATGAATTTGCAAGAGAACTGCTTCAGAAAAGAAAAAACTTGACTGTTCAAGCAGATTGTTGCAAAATTATCGGTATCGTACGAAGAAAAATATGCTTTTTAACCATGTAAATGGGAAATGTGAGATATTATGAGAAAAGGAACAAGAAGCTTTGGCCGCACTGTGGTTGGCCTTTTGTTATTGTACGCCGTCGCGGCCCCTGCTGCGATGAGTGTGCCGGGCGCCGGCGAGAAGGACATTGCGACATGGAGATCGCGCCGGTTTGGAATGTTCATCCATTGGGGACCGGTGACCCTCAAAGGCACCAAGATCGGTTGGTCCCGCGGAAAACAGGTTCCTCTGGAAGAGTACGATAACCTGTA
>VRUF01000009.1 GCA_019456245.1 Planctomycetota bacterium
CAAACTGAAAATGAGATCTTCAATGAGACCGTTCATCTGTTGACGCAGGCTTTAGCATACGCCCGTTACATGCCATTGACCTATTACGAGGGCAAGCGTGAACAACGAGAAATTCAGAGCCAGCGGAACCTTGCTAGGTTCATGAAAATTCTCATGATCAAGCGCCTTGAGAGCAGTTTCCATGCGTTTCGCTTGACCCTTAATCGCTTCATCCACACTTATGATCGTGTCATTGAGGAGTATCACAAAGGGCACGTCTATATCAGCCGGAAGCATATCAATAAGATTTTCGATCTACTGGAAACTGACGACCAAGAAGCAATTGAGCGCTTACTAGAGGCGGATAAAGCAGAGCGATTGGATGCGAAGGACTTCACCCCGGAGTACATCCAGGACCTGGAGCATGATCGGAGTATTCTTCGAAAGATATCCTCCGACTGGAAAAGGATTAAGCGCGATCCCAAATGGGAGGCTTTCAGGACGGTGCTTCAAAAGGAATCCATACTGCAGGAGGGCAAGATCGTCATATTCACGGAGTCGAAGGAGACGGCTGAATACCTTGCCGACAGGATATCGCAGGAAGTCGAGAGCAAGGAGCTGCTATTTACCGGCAGTTCTGATGAGTCTATCCGCAGGAAGGTGATCGCCAATTTCGACGCCCGGGCGTATAAGCCCCAGGACGAATATCGGATACTGGTTGCTACCGAAGTACTCTCCGAAGGGGTCAATCTGCACCGCTCCAATATTGTGATCAACTACGACATCCCTTGGAATCCGACCCGCCTCATCCAACGCGTCGGGCGTGTGAACCGTGTGGATACTGAATTTGACACGATTTATACCTATAACTTTTTTCCGACGGAAGAGAGTAATGATCAGATCAAACTAAAGGAGGCAGCCGAAGCCAAGATCCACGCTTTCATCGAGATGCTCGGTGCAGATTCCCGTCTTCTTACCGAAGGTGAGGAGATTAAGTCACATGACTTGTTCGCCAAGTTGACCTCTAAAAAGACCATCACCGGCGAGGACGAAGAGGAAGAGAGCGAACTGGAATACCTGACTGAGATCCGGGAGGTGCGCGACAATCAACCTGAACTCTTCACCCGTATCAAACGCCTACCGAAGAAGGCCCGGTCGACCAGGCTTGTATCGGAAGACAATCGTGGAGACGTGAATCAAGTCCCATCGTTGCTGACTTATTTCCGTCAAGGCCGGCTCGATAAATTTTTTCTGGCCCAGCCCAATGCTGACGAGGCTATAGAGCTTGATTTCTTTGCTACAGCGAACATTCTCAAACCGATTGAGCCCACAGAGACACGTCAAAATATCCCCCGTGACTTTTACACACTATTAGAGAAGAATCGGCACGCATTTGAGATTGCCACCAGTTTCGACTTTGACGACGCCATCCCCAAACACCGTGGCGGAGCGAACGATGCATATATTCTGAAGCGCCTGAGAACAAGAGAGATTCGTCAATATCACGGCTTCACTGAGGACGACGAGCAATACATTCAGCGTGTGGTACAACTCCTGATTGATGGTGCACTTCCCAAGCCTACTACGAAGAAGGTGGCCGCTGCTCTGAAGAAAGAGATTGAACCATTGAAAGTGCTGGGAATTCTACAGCGAGATATACCGGCGGAATTCTTCCAGGCTCCCCGTGCCGCGCAAACCTCGAATGTCTTCAGCCCGCGTGAGGTCATACTTTCCTCATACCTGCTGGAAGAGACCAAATGAACCGCAAGCAGGCGTACCATATCGTTCAGGAGACCTTCCCCCAGACCTTCGATAAAGCCAGATTCCGCAATTTCATCATCAACCTGCTCAACCAGGTGGATGAGTCAAAGGCCTCCGCATGGGGCAACCAGTATATCAAGAACGCCTTCAAGAATTACGTCAGCCGATACGAAAGAATCGGCACCTATTCAACACCTGATCAGGATAGGCTGGATGTACTCATCGTGCATCTCACCCACGAATCCAAACTGGATCGTGCCCGGACTGCCATCCGCGACTTTGTTGCCGATCATTTGAAGCAACGCGACGAGAAGGAAGCGGCGCTGGTTGCCTTCGTATCACCGACGGAAACACTGTGGCGTTTCTCCTATGTGAAAATGGAGTATGCGGCCGTCAGAAAAGATACAGGTAACGTAGGCGTTGAGACCCGTCTAACACCTGCTCGCCGTTTCTCCTATATCGTTGGCGAAGGGGAGAGTTGCCACACGGCCCAGACGCGCTTCCTGGATATTCTCCAGAATACACACACTGATCCTAGCCTCGCAGAGATTGAGAAGGCCTTCAGCGTTGAGGCTGTTACCAAGGAATTCTTCAAGCTGTACACCGGTTTGTTCGAGGAACTTCATGACGCCCTGGAGAAACTCACGGAGAAGGATGCAACCATTCGTGAAGAGTTTGAAAACAAAAGCATCAGCAGAGTGGACTTTGCCAAGAAGCTAATGGGACAGATCGTATTTCTTTATTTCCTCCAAAAAAAGGGTTGGCTTGGTGTTGAAAGAGGCCAAGAATGGGGCACAGGTCCGCGCAACTTCCTGGGCCGGTTGGCAAAAGGAGAGTATAGCCAGTACAGGAATTTCTTTAACGATGTCCTTGAACCGCTGTTCTACGATACGCTGGCCCATGACCGGGGGCATGAAGCCTGGGAGGATCGTTTCAATTGCCGTATCCCTTTCCTGAACGGTGGATTGTTCGAACCACTTGGGAACTATGACTGGGAAAAAACCGATATTGTCCTGCCGGATAGTCTCTTCACCAACTCCGAACCTGTTGAAGAGGGGATCACCGGTACCGGTATATTTGATGTTTTCGACCGCTACAACTTCACAGTGAACGAGGCAGAGCCCCTAGAAAAAGAGGTGGCCATCGATCCCGAGATGCTGGGGAAAGTGTTTGAAAACCTGATCGAAGAAAACCGGCGTAAGGGGATGGGAGCCTACTACACGCCCCGTGAAATTGTCCACTATATGTGCCAGGAGAGTTTAATCCAATATCTCGACAATTCTATTAACATTCAATCCGAATCAATCGTCCCTGGCAAACCGGTTCAGGAAAACCTGCTCGGCCCCACTGAACCGAAGCAAGGTACCCTGAAGACCGCCGCCTATAAAGAACGTGTACCACGAGGCGACCTAGAAACGTTCGTCCATCTGGGGGAACAGATTTCCCACTACGAAGCCGTTGAAACCGAATATCGCGTAAAAATGCCCAAGAGTATTGATCAACATGCCCGGCTTATCGATGAGAAGCTCCAGGAGATCAGGATCTGTGACCCTGCCGTCGGTTCTGGAGCATTCCCTATAGGGATGATGATGGAAATCGTCCGTGCCCGCTCCGCCCTTACACCCTATTTCAATGACATCCATGAGCGCACGCCATACCATTTCAAACGCCATGCTATTCAAAACTGTCTCTATGGTGTGGATATCGATGCCGGGGCTATTGAGATTGCGAGACTTCGAGCCTGGCTCTCGTTGGTTGTGGATGAGGAAGACGTTCAACAGATCAAGCCATTGCCGAACCTGGATTATAAGATGGTTGTCGGGAACTCCCTTTTCGGTGTCGAGAGGACCGTTTTCACCGGCCCGCTTTTCGACAGACTGGAGAAGTTGAAACCAACATTTTTCGATGAAACCGACACGTCCATGAAGGCGGAGTTGAAAATTGAAATAGACGACCTGATCCATCAACTCACCGGCGGTAATCAAGTATTCGACTTTGAAATCTACTTCTCAGAAGTGTACCACGAGAAAAACGGATTTGATGTGGTGATTGCCAATCCACCTTATGTCCGTCAGGAGAAGATCAAGGAGATAAAGCCCGAACTCAAGAAACGTTATGACTGCTATACCGGTGTGGCGGACATCTACGTGTACTTCTATGAGCGCGGCTTTCGATTACTAAGGCAAAATGGGACGCTGACCTTCATATCCTCCAATAAATATTTCCGCTCCGGCTACGGAGAGAAGCTGCGTCAATTTCTAGGCAGCAAGGCCACCGTACATCACCTGATCGATTTCGGGGATGCACCCATCTTTGAGGCCATCGCGTACCCAAGCGTCATTCTATTGAGTAGAAAACCACCCTACTCCAACCAGACCCGTGCGCTGAACTGGCAGACCAATCTCCCGCTGGAAGACTTTAATACGGTCTTCCAATCCCGAAGCTTCCTCATTGCCCAAAAGGAACTCACTGCGGACGGCTGGCGACTGGAATCGCCGGCGGTGTTACGCCTCCTGGAGAAATTGCGCCGAGCAGGCCAGCCCTTGGGTGAATATGTGAACGGCCGTTTTTACCGAGGAATCTTGACCGGTTATAACAAGGCTTTCGTGGTAGACCGGGAGACGCGGGACCGATTGATTGCCGAACATCCGTCCTCCGCGGATGTGTTAAAACCCTTTCTACACGGTAAAGATGTGAAGCGGTGGTGTGTTGAACCGAAGGACTTATGGCTTATTTTTACGCGACGGGGGATAAACATCGATGAATACCCTGCAATCCGAGGACATCTCGAAGACTTCCGAGAGAAACTAGAACCTAAGCCCAACGATTGGAATGATGAGAAACAAGGCAAGTGGCCGGGCCGAAAAGGAGGTAGCTACAAGTGGTATGAAATTCAGGATAACATTGCCTACTGGCAGGAGTTCGAGGAGCCGAAGATAATCTATCCAGATATTGCGCAAAGGGCAGAATTTGCCTTCGATAAATATAACCTATATCCGATAAATACACTTTATATCATGCCCACCACGAAGACATGGCTGGTCGGTATGCTAAATAGCAAAGTCCTGTTTTGGTATTATACAAAAATCAGTTCCCAGATCAGGGGAGGGTTTGTACGGTATATCGCACAGTATATCTCACAGATTCCCATTCCTGCCTGCACGCCAGTTGAAAGTCAGGCATTGGAAGGCCTGGTAGAGAATGTCCTGTCTGCAAAGAAGCAGGACTCCGATGCCGATACAGCAGGGCTCGAGCAGGAGATTGATCGAATTGTATACAAACTGTATGTATTGACAGAGGAGGAGATACGAATTGTGGAGGATTGTTAAGTCTCATGCTTTACCACCTGTTCCTGGATGAGAGCGGGAAATGATGGCCCCGATTCCTTTGACCTTCCCACTCCACACCTTCCTAAATCTAACCCTATATCTATTAAAGTGTGGCAAAGCAATCTCTTTCGTCCAGAACACTACAATCTTCTCCTCAGGCTTCAAGCCGTACTGTTCTTGTAGTATCTGAGCCATATTCGGGTACGGGTACTTGAAGGTTGTCACATATACCGCCTTACGCAGGTTTAGCCATTGCTTCGGCACCTTATCCCCCGGCTTATATACAGGCACTAACTTCTTTACAATAAGCACCATCTTCTTACCCTAAGGGGAACCTACAGAGGCATTTACTTCATCATTAGAATCCAAATAAAGTCCTTTCTTTATACGAACCAGAGGGAACCTCACATGTACTGGATCAACAAACCTGTCCTTCATCTTCACAATAGCATGTCCTACTTCAAGATGATCTATCATCCTCCTCTGCTCTGGCATAAGACTCATCGAACGAGCGATGCTTGAAATATCAGCACCATTACCAAGAGTGAAGCAGAATTTGGAGTTTGTATTCGCGATGATAGAGTCACTCAATTTCTTGGGCTCTTGGTCAATCACAATAGCACTTTCACCAAACTCACGGATCATTCTGATAACAGTCTCCATGATGGTTTCAGTGCCTGACTTATGCTCTTTCCCCTTTGAAAGAACGTGGTGGGCCTCTTCGATAACTATGGCGTGTTTGAACTCCTCCCTCTTGCCTTCCTGTTTCCTGAACTCGTAAATCCACAGCAGCAGGGCCTCGACAAAGAAAATCTTCTCAATCGTTGCCAGGTTATCCATTTCAATAACCACATTCTGTTGAAGCAGCGTCTCAATGCCCTCGTGCTGTCGAACATTGAGGACATTTCCCAGCAAACCTGAAAACGTCAGACTGGCCAAGGTTCTCTTGACAGAACTCATCCATAGCATCTCTCTCCCGCGGACGAATTCCTTTCTCAGAGACTTCTCAAGATCCCTAAATGTTGGATAACTTCCTTTCCCATCATAAATCCCAAATTGCTCGTAGAGATAGTCGATTCCTTTTCTGAGGAAATACTCCACACCATGACCGACGAAGAATGCGTGCTTCATCACGTCCACGAGCATGGCCATCCAGTGTTTTGCGTGAACTCCTGGTGGCGGTATTAGAGGATTGAACTTGAAGTCACACAGGGGATCGCCCAGACGTATCACTTTCAGATCCTGAAACTCTGGCAGCTGCTTCAAGTCCCGATAGTTTCTCTTCCAATCAAAGACCAGGAAGGGCTTTTTATGCCTGGCCAACTCTCTCAAAATGTGAAAGCTCAGATTCGTCTTCCCTGTACCAGTCATTCCAACGATCAGGATGTGTTTGATGAATTCATCTTCCCGCAGTCCGAACTCTGCAAATTCTTTATCAGGATATATCACAGAGCCTATATGGTAGTCCCCGGCCAATTTCTCCGACACCGGTGGAGGCAGCCTAATACTCTCCTGGTAATCCTGTTTCGCCTTCCTATCAGCGAGGAGCCTGAGCAGATCCTTATTGCCCTGGGCTGCCTTGGAATCCTTCGACAGCAGGTTCAGATACCACAAGCCTCTGGCTTTTTCACCCATCACAGGTTCCAATTTCCTCAGTAAATCTTTAATCTCTTTCATGATTCTGTGTGCAGTTGGGTTTGAGCTAGTCGTCTGTTCGCTATCTTAACAGATTCCGGATCAATCTCAAATCCAATGAATTTTCTATTGAGCCTTTTGCAGGCAAGCGCGGTTGTCCCCGAACCGATAAACGGGTCCAGAACGAGATCGCACTCTTTGAACATGCCGATAATAAGTTTGTATAATTCGACTGGATCCTGGTACTTATGCTTTTTCCCGTCACCAACCAGGCTCTGAGCGTTGTAACAATCACTCCATATCCTTCTGTTCACCTTGTACCCGTCATCCATCTGGTACACCAGGATTGGATTCCACCGGTACGAATAGTGGCTGAACCCCTTCGCCCAGACCAGAACTCTATGAGGTGGATACTCTCGAATCAGATGGTTCAGTTTCGTCGCAGAGTGGATGATGATCAGAACCTTGCCGCATACTCTGCTACATTCCTTAAAGAAAGAGTCATAAAACTCCCAGTAATCCCCCTGGACATCCTCCTGTTTGAAAGGGGGACTCGTCATGACCATATCAATGCTATTGTCCTTCAGTCCCTTCATCAATTCCAGGCAGTCGCCCTGATAAATTCTGTTCGGTTTCATTTTGTCAATTGAGTTCTATTTCACCAACCTCCTTTTCTCACGTTCGAGGGCAAGTTCTTCCCTGGTATGCTGTAGATCATCTTGCAGCTTGATAACATCTTTAAAGTACGCGAGCCATTCGTCAATCTTCCTGAACTCTGTCCGTGCCATTTCCTGTTCAAGGGCTGTCTTCCGAGCCAAGGCAGAGCCGTTGATTGCGCTCCGATAATGCACCTGCCGGAGTTTTTCTTTTAATCTGAGTTGGTGAGTCCCAAAGCTGGATAAGGCGCCATTTCGAATGATTGCTCTCATTTGGATCTCTGTCTCCAGCTGCTTTATCCGCTCTTCGAGATTCTTGACAGGCATGTCCAGGAGAGTATCAACTATCTCATCGACTTCATCCTCTTTTTTCAAGTTCCTCTTTTCCATTCTATTATTTGGTGAGCGTTAATTAATCGCCGAAGGCTGAATGCATCTTCAATTATAGGAACTCCCGTAGGTAGTTTTGCCCATAGTGATCCGGTTGCATGTTCTCAGGAAGGTAGATTGCTTTAATCGGCCGCTTCTCATGCAGAGCGTCGATTGCTTGGCGCATCCCACGCCTGCCGGCTTCGTCTCCGTCAAACATGAATGCAAGCCTTTGTTCAAGTGAGAGCAACTGCTTCTTCTGATGATGACTCATTGAACTGCCCATCAGGGCGACACTTTCAAGACCTGCTGCATAAAGAGCAAACACGTCGAAAAAGCCCTCGACAACAACTACTTCTTTACCTTGATCCTTGACAACATGATTGAGATTGTAAACAACCCTATTCTTAGGAAATCCACGAGGGAAACGATATTTAGGCTGGGTGTCATCGACCGCACGACCGCAATAGGCTACCAGGTTACCGTCCACGTCATGTATGGGTATGGCAATCCTTCCAGTCATTATCCCTCTATTGCAATATCCAATACCGAAGTACTGCGCCGTCTCAGGTGATATATTTCGCGACTTCTGATAGTTATGATCAGGTTCCAGGGTTAGCCTGAACCTAAGCGGCTTCAGGACAGATCCAGCAGGCCTGCCTTCTTCATAACAAATGCCTAGAAGATCATTTCCAATCTGAGCAGCTTCTCGCACTCCTACATTCTCAATTGCCATCAGCAGGTCAATAACAGATCCACCACCACAATGCGTAAAACAATTCCATAGATTCTTTTCAAGACTGACGTTGAAAGCCCTGGGATTGTCTCCGTTGTGAATCGGGCAGCGTCCATAAAGTTGTGATCCACTTTTTTTCAGGTCCAGTGACATGCCGTACTCGCGAAGCACTCGCTCTATCGAGAGTTCCCGTTTAATTCTTTCATAGTCTGGTTTCATCTTAATTCAGATTTGATATTTTGTACTGCAACTGCAATTCGCTTGCCTTTATCGGTCATTATAATTCTCTTTATCTTTTTCGTAGGGACGATCTCTACGAGTTTTTTCTCAGCAAGACGCTTGACAATAGCCCTTAGATGATTTATTGATGTATCGACTTCCCGGCTCAGTCTTTGGCAATATCTCTTGCTGTCTGGTGCTCTATGCAAGTGCACAAGTACGTTTATCCAAACCGGGAGATAAATTGAACTGCTCATTTCCCAAACATGGTGAGCTGATCACCGCTTTTTACTTCTGATTTCGACCCACCATGAGTTTTAATTGGCTTCAATTGATCTATACTGGAATACCACTTGTTGGCATACTGCCAGTTATGAAATCCTTCGTCAGTGGATATGTCTGTCTCATGTCGAAGGCTGTCTGCGTGAAGCAAGTAGCCTGAAATATCGTGAATAGCGAAATTGGTGAAAGCTATACGTAGTGCTCTAAGATCAACGTCAACTCCAAACAACCTGGCATTTGGTGCCTGCTTGTGAGCTGCCATCAGGAGCCGTCCGGTTCCCACACATGGATCGAGGACATTGACCTTGTCCTTGGTTTCTCCTATGGTCATGGCAGCCATTGATTCAGCCACGTTCATCGGAGTAAGGAATAGGCCTTGGCGCTGCACTTGCGAAGGGCCTACCACTTTGTCCAGGTACATCTCTCCCAGATGATCATAATAGTCTGACCGCAGTTTTTCAGGGTCATAGGTATTCATCAGCCTGTCAGCCAGTCTGCTGTCCTCAAACAGCCACTCGAACTTGTGGTCTAGCTGATGAATCAGACTCCCGCAGTTATCCGTGGCCAGGAAGTCAATAAAGTGATCCCAGGCTTCGTACCTATCATGAAACTTCTCAGTAAGTAAATCATACATATGCTCCAGCATCTTTCGAACTTCTTGTTTCATTTTGCTTACGTAGAATCACCCCTTCCGTACTTAGGCTATCCATTATTCTAAGCCTCTCCATTGTTTCTCATTCCTCTTATTTCAGCATCCAGCTTGTCAATTTTCTGATGCACTATTTCCAGGGAGGATTTTATTTCATCGACATCTGCGCTTTGCTTTGCGGTAATTGCAAGATTCTTTATTACTCGGTCTTCAGTGCTCCAAATAGCCTGTTGTATTAAATCGAGCCTCGATGCCAAATCTTCAAGGGTCATTTCAGCCATAATACAGTCGTGGTAATTCTTGTTTTTATACTTTGTGTAACTCGAGAGTGACAAAGTTTATAAGTCGGGCAGTTTTTCACTTCTTATACAAAATGGGCAATACAGGATTGGTAGCCAAGTTCCTCAAGAACGGCTTTTACAATTGTGAAGACGTGGAGATCATCGAACTGCTGCTAAGACTTCATCTCGATACTCTTGACTATCGTTTCGAGGCCCAAGTGCTCCTTGATCACTATGGCAGTTTGTCCAAGGTGATTGATGCTGCCGCAGATACTCCCTTCGACGGTTCACCCATCAGGAATGATTATCGCCTCGGACTAAGACTTCCTCACGAGATAGCCAACAGATACCTGTTTGACAGATTGAAGCAGAAACCCCTGGTCGGATCGCCAGAGTCTGTTGTGGATTATCTCACACACTCAATGAAAGGGCTAAAAAGAGAACATTTCAAGGTGTTGTACTTGGATGGCATGAACAGACTTATAGCAGATGAAGACGTTTCCACCGGAACAGTTGGCCAGGCAATGGTCTATCCTCGTGAGGTTATGAAGTCCGCTTTAAGGCATAGTGCGGCAGGACTCATACTTGCCCACAATCATGTTTCTGGGAATCCCAAGCCAAGCCAGGATGATATCAGGATAACCGAGAAACTAAGTAATGCGGCAAGCCTGTTCGACATTGTTGTTCATGATCATATCCTCATAGGTGGAAACAGTTATTTCAGCTTTGCTGATAAAGGGCTGATTCAGAAGGCCTAATCAAATATAGAAGATGGTGACCGATTACCAATTGCGGAGGGCTGTAACGTCTTTGGCATACAGGAGAAAATTGCTCGACGGAATGGAAGAACTAGAAGACATAGTTCGGAAGTATCTGGTTGACCACGATTTCAGCATAATCAGAATTGGTGGCTATGATGTATTAGCTGAGAACGGCCAGATCATGTTGGCCGAAGCACCTATGGTGGATGTGAGCCAATTACACCTGCCGCTTTATGCGGCTCACGATAATGAAAAAGATAGATCAGAAGCACGTAACCTGGACTGAGGTAGGAGGGATTCGATGAACCTGCTGCCAGACGAAATCATAAGGAAGCTACCGACTTTATACGAGCAGGAAAACCTCGGAGCAGACGCCATCGCCTATGTGAAGTACTTCACACCCGATTCGAGTTGGACCTGGTACGCCACTGAATTCGACGGTAAGGACACATTCTTCGGTCTCGTGGATGGATTCGAGAAAGAACTCGGATATTTCAGCCTCTTGGAACTGAAGGCCGCGCATGGTCCGCTGGGGCTTCCCATCGAACGTGACCTGTACTGGAATCCAAAGACGCTCAGAGAGATCAGCCCGGAGCTGTTTGGAGGACCAGATAGGGATTATACTCTTTAGGTGCCTCCTGAGCGATTGGAGGGGAAAAGGCCCAAGGAGTTTTCAACAGAGTGGGTTGATGGAGAAGGTATAGTCTATCCGCAAAAGTCTATAGGGAATCCCGAATAAAGAAAGACTTAATAATGACTGAAGTTTGGTCATGGTAATGGTTTCGAGAATTGAGATAGATGTTAGAAATACAATAGCGCTTCTCCTTAGACAATTCCTGCAACAATCGAAGGGGCAGAGGAAGTACTTATCAAGAGTGATAGAAGAATATATTTCTCAAGTACTATTCTATAATGAAAGTCAGTTAAGTAATCCTATAAAGTCAATTTTGGATAAATTCAATGGATTTCATCACTGGGGGAGTGCCACGCATAAGCCACTCTATACGTTAAGAGAGCTAAGAATAATAATGAATCTTCTAAACGAAGAAGCCCCAAATTGAATTGGGGCTTCACCGGCTAGTTTGTTGGCGTAATCTCGAGCATGCTCTCTAAGATTACAGACCAATTCCTCTATCAATCGTCACCCCAATCAGAATCTACTTGCCCGTTCTGATCAATGCGCGTGACGATATGGACTGGAACAGGATCTGGTCCCTTATCCAAGTGGTCAACCACATCTACATACGGTCCCTTATGCTGAATCTGGGTTAGATGGTCAGGGGTGCCAATATCGAAAGTCTGACCAGGGTTAATCTGTCCTAGAGACTTTTCCATTGTTTCTCCCTTTCATTATGGGGTTTCGTGCGGACTTCACGGACTGATACGCATGAATCCTACATTTGTTCCATCCTGTTCAACGCGATACTCATGTAAACATCATTGTCGGCTGGAACGGGTATACCAGTTTTCAGAAGGAGGGGTTGATAAAGAAGGTTTGAATGGTAACTGACTACCAGCTCCTTCGGGCAGCGCAATCTTTGGCGTACAGGAGAAAATTGCTCGACGGAATGGAAGAACTAGAAGACATAGTTCGGAAGTATCTGGTTGACCACGATTTCAGCATAATCAGAATTGGTGGCTATGATTTATTAGCTGAGAACGGTCAGATCAGGTTGGCCGAAGCACCGATGGTGCTTGCAGATCAGTTACGGCTTCCGCTGGAAATTGTTGGAGATTAAGAAGAAGAGGAGATTTCTTCCGAGTGAACCCCTCTTCGCTCAATACCAACTTTTTAATCTTATATCTTACGAGAGCATTCTCTCGTTAGGGATGTGGTGGCACTGTGCTCGTCTACCCATCATCACTCCCAGTGTCATCACCCG
The DNA here is from genome assembly GCA_019456245.1 of Planctomycetota bacterium. Taxonomy (GTDB): domain Bacteria; phylum Planctomycetota; class Phycisphaerae; order Sedimentisphaerales; family Anaerohalosphaeraceae; genus VRUF01. The sequence goes on from VRUF01000009.1 coordinate 12,541, forward strand.
TATCTATTTCCTGATCAATAGTAGGAGTAGCGTCCGATTCTGAAGGCTCAGACGGCCCCTCATAGCTTTTTCCAATATCTACACTCCCTTCGTCAATGCGTTCTCGTTCTTCATGCTCACGCTCGCTCAACTGGTATCTCCTTCCTGTTATCTTTGTTACAAAGCACTTTCTCTTATTTTATGAATTGTATAAAACTGATTTCATCCCAAGGTACATAGACACCGCCGCTCCCACGGTGTTCTATCCATTTCTTTTTATTTACATAAAATGTCTTGTTTAAATATATGTCCCTGCCTATCTCAGGGTTCGCTCCGATGAACGCCTTTGAATCTAATTTTCCTCTTATTACCTTACCAGATTTAAGTAGTATTTTCAGATAAACTTCCCTTTTCTGAAGATAAAAATAGTTGTCCCACGCTGAAGGCATGGACGAAATTGTCATCGATAACTTCTTTCTTATCCATCGAGTGGAATGACTCCCAATGAAATTTACTCCAATCGCAGAAGTGATTGGGCTTATCACAAGGAGAACTGATAGTAAAAACCAGAACAATAAAGGAGAATCATTAAGAAGGGTCGATTCTGCCAGTAAAAAAAATGCCCACCCCCAAATAGCCAAGTTAATGGATCCGTAAGTCAAAGTCTGAATTAAAAACCTCGTTCCCTCGGTAGTCTGACGAGGTCTGATCACTCCCATGAAGGCAGTGCATATAAACCCTGGTACAAAAAACACTATAGCAATGAAGAGCCCTTCTAGCGTTGTTGGCATTTTGTCCCGCTTGACTTACATGGCATAGTGAATTGGATCTCCTCTCAAATTTAATGATCGATTGGAAGAGCATCAACCCATATCCCCCAAGTAATAGTCTCCGGTCTCAAGCGCAACAAGCACACTAAGCGCACAGAGCAAACGCCCCCTTCGACACTGAAGGGTATGTTCCCTTCAAGAAAGGAACCTAACATGAACAATCCATTTGATCCAGATAGAATCGAATCCTTTATGGAGCAGATGGCTCACTGAGAAAATCAAAGGTCATGTTAAATCTAGAAAAACTGGATGATGAAGAAGTATTGACTACGTCCCCTTGGGACAAGGCTTGAGATTTTTCAGGGAGTATTTGGAGTATGTGGTTGGGATCTTGTAACTCTAGGATTAAAGAAATTTAGGCAAACAACCGAATGAACAGACAAGTGTTCAAGCAAATGGGATATGGCGCAAGCGAGAAATAATATGCTGTTTTATATCTTCCCTTCTCCCTAATGAAACAATATCTGGGAAAAGCACATAGAGTCGCAATATATAAAGAAAATGATCAGAAAGGATTTTCATTAGCGAGTTATCCATTTCCATTATGGTCCTTGGCTCATCATTATCTTCTTTTATGAAGATTGATCTTCCAAGTTGCTCATAATGACTCTCTTTTGGATCTAACATTTCGGATACTGGCATTCTACTACCCATCGAAGTTATCGAGTTTATGGGAATTTCAACAACTTCCCAAAGGTCTTCAGGAATATCATATCTCTTTGCTAAATCCGGTATGAGACTTTCCAACTCGTTGACCATTGAAGCAAATCCCTGCTGATGATCACGAGTCCCGAGATGCTCATAAGATACAATTGCCTTAGGAGGCTGCCTATATAGTATAGAATCTGCTTTTATTTTCAGAATCCTATCATTATTTCTTATCTGTTTTATCTTCTCGAGTATGAAATGATCGTTAAAATCGCGCCATGCTCCATTTTCAATCTTATCTTGAATTACAGATTTTGTGCAATCGAGATCATCATCTAATAATGCCATAATTAGGTCTTGAAGAATTTTTTCAATACCAGAAGTTGTCTTATGATAAACGATTTGCTTGTATTGAAAATACCGAGAGATTAAGAAGTGATCAGCAGCTGCCAAAGCCTTATAAGGAAGGCACAACCTATTATTTTTACCGCCGACTGTAAACTGGCTAATTAAGTAATTAATATCATGTAAGCCGTAAGGAAGGGCTGTTAGGTGAGCAGTACGTAGTAAATAATCAATGCGGTCTGCGTCTAAATCGGAGTTGAGAAGACTAGGGAAACGAACTTCGGGACTATGAGGTCTTAGTAATTCGGAAATTAACTTGGCGCTAATATTTTCAGAATCTAACACTTGGTTTATGCCTGGATCTTTGAGTATTATTTGCCTGCCAAGCCTATCATGGGAATAATATTCTTGGATTGAATGACCGTTTCTATGAGAATTAGAATTTATTGTCTGCAATGTGTAGTAATTACTTACGGATTTTTCCATAACATGAGAAAATGGATAATGGCCAATATCATGGAGTAGTGCTGCCAGTCGATAATATTGGATCTCGTCTTCTGATATACCCAAACTTTTATTTTTCATTCTTAACGAATTGAGTATGCGTCCAGCGATGTGGCACGTACCAATAGAATGGGTCAACCGAGAACACTCAGCGCTGGGGTAAACGTAATGAATTAAACCCAGTTGTCTTATGTTACGAAGGCGTTGAAAGGTAGGAGTACGGATGATTTTGGTCTCGAGCTCACTAAGTCCTATTAATCCATGAAGAGGATCAGATATATTTATATGGTGGTATCTACTGGACAATTAGCAAAATATCGATTATCAAACTACAATAGGCTTACATTCTTTAGTTCGGCCTCTGCCTTAGAAATATACTTAGATAATTCAGGTTTTTCCCTCCCTAGATAGGTCCGTGACTTCCGATAAGAGAACTCGGAAACTTTCTGCAAGTAATGAAGAGATGCTAGTAGCTCCACCCACTGATGAGTCTCCAGATCAGGTTTGTCTTTTGAATAGATCAGGTCACATATCTTATGAATAACTGAGGTATAAGATTCGATTATTGTCTTACCTTCGAGCAATTTAGGATTGATCAAATAGGCTTGCATTAAGGCATTGTAATCCTCTGCCAGCGCTGGACTATATGGTCCCTTTGAATCCCATATATACCTATACCCGAGGTCTGCTCCATCATATTGAGCTAAATAAACAGCTTTTTGCGTCATTTTTCGTCCTTCAAACTTTTCAATATCATGGGGCTCGATTCTAAGTTCTCTAAGATATACCCCTAGTGCGATAAGTCTAGCGTCCTTCATTTTGCCTCCTTCTGTGATATTGAATTGAGTTCATATATACTTGGTCAAAGCATCGAATGCTTAATTTGCCCTAATTGTCTTATAATATCAAATATCCTTCATATAATCTACGTGAAATTCATTTATCGTAAGTCGCTGTTATATATAAACTTAACACATTTCATAGAATAAGCGCATACCTCTTCATTGAGTTGCCTCAACATCGATATCGGCAGAAAATATGATACCTTGAGTTTCACAACCGGTCTGACCTTGGATAGTACTATCTTCTCTTCCTATTTACAAGAGCTTTCTGTGAAATAAATCACACGCTTTGGGTCATCCCTTATTCTATCGAGGTCCTGCCCGAGCACCCTATGACATGGTGTAGATTAGGTTTTGTGAAGTAGAATACCTGTCTGTCCACAAGGCTCTCAGTGATGGTCAACCAAAGAGTATGCTTGAAGAAGCCTGTAGGTTTACTCACCACCTCAGAACCAGGATACTTTATGACGGCAGAATCGACGGCGTTGGTATGGGTCAGGGATTGAGATTCCTAAAGGAGTATTTGGGGTATATTGTAATCAGCCTGTGATCGATGAAGGCTATGCACGAATTCTAACATTGAGGTTTACGTACTCTTGAGCAATATTATTCGTAAATTCAATTGTAGGAGGTACTATGAAACTAGAGAAGATAACGATAAAGAACGTAAGAAGTTTTAAATCCCAGACACCTGTATCATTTGGCGAAAAAGTCTCAATCTTGATAGGCCCAAACGCCGGAGGAAAGAGCAATCTTTTAGACATCATTACTATTGCTATGAGATCCTTTTTATTTAAGACGTATGCAGAATATAGGCGTGAAAGAAATGGATATTTCTATACTGACATCGAGGAAAAGTCAGTTTTTAAAGATACAAGTATAATTCTGGAGAAATTTTCTGGTGACGATTCAGACTCAAGCATTATCATTACTATTCGACCAAGCCATGAAGACTTGTTGAACATGAGAATGATACAAGACAACACTGAAAGGTTCCTTGACCTGCTAGGTACTAAATACAAAAATAAGCCATTGAGCGACCTTTCTTTCCTGGCAACGTGGGATTTTGAGGATTTGGAACAACTTCCCTCCTTATCATATAGATATATCAATAACCAGCTCCAAAGTCCAGAACTGGCTACACCAGCTGATTTCTATCTCCAATACCTTCAATATTTTGATTTTTTCCTGCTGCTATCTCGTCGCTTGCCGGACATAGATCTAAAGCCAACGTTTCTCTATTTTTCTCCCTATAGACAAGCAACTCAAGAAAGTCTAAGGATCTCATTGTCAGGACAAACATACTCCGACCTGTTGACGAGCTACTTTGGTTCTACATCCCATTCTCCACAGACGACAATCATTCAATTGGCAACTAGTTATTTCGCCCAAAAGAGGCGCGAATACGAAATTCAAGGCCGAACTGAAGGATGGGAAAATAGCTGGATCAACGATGAAGAGGTAGGTCTTTTAACCAAGTATTTGAACCTCTTAGGGTACGACTGGGACATGGAGATTCTTCATGACTCCAGTAACATCTATGCCATTCAATTAAAAAGGGGTAGTTCTCTACTAGAATTGAATAGGGCAAGTTCTGGGGAGAAAGAAATAGTCAATTTTCTTATGGGAATATTTTCATTTAATATTAGAAATGGACTCATTATCATAGACGAGCCGGAATTACATCTTCATCCTAAGTGGCAAAGGACGTTGATAGATTTATTCCAAACTATGGCAGAAGATACAGGGAATCAATTCATATTAGCAACTCATTCACCAGCATTAATTACTGAAAAAACAATTGATAGCGTATTAAGAGTCTATAGTGATAATACAGGATCGAGTAAGGTCATGAAGATAGTTAATGAGTCAATTGGCGATGCAAGAGACATTCTTCACATTGTTAACTCACACCATAATGAGAAACTATTTTTCGCAGACAGGGTAGTGTTGGTCGAAGGACCGACAGATAGACTGATATTTGAATCGATGATAGGAAAATATCTAGCGAAAAAAGAAATAGTTATTGAAGTGTTAGATGTAGGAGGGAAACACAATTTTGATAAGTATATAAATTTCTTGAATAGTATCGAAGTTAAAAATGCAATAGTAGGGGATTTGGACTACGTCTTTGATATTGGAAATGAGGTGATTAAGAAGCTGTTTTTAACGGACTATCAAGGAATAGACGAGAAAATAATTAAGAAAAAGAAGAGTAAGGACAGAAAAACACTTGCTGAGAAGTTGGAAAGTGCATTAGAAACAAACCAATTAGGTGAACTTAAGGAATTCTGGAAGTACCTAAAGAGCAGGCAATACAAGCTACGTGGTGATCTAAGCCGAATAGAAAAACAAACATTAGATGATTTTATCAATGAGCTAAGGGAGCGTTTAATATTCATATTACGTCAAGGAGAAATAGAAGATTACCTACCTGACGGCTATAAGGATTTGGACGGAGTAATTGAGTTGGTTATAGAAGAGAACTTTGATAAATGGTTGAAAGATATGGAGTGCACCGAAGGATTGGAGGAATTGAAACTAATAGTAAGAGCAATCATCGATGCCTGATGATCATTTTATTGATACTGACGCATAATCAACCATTCATAGAGCTCAGAAAAGCTTAACGCTATTCATTTACTCAGAAAAAGGCCATGAGAAAAATGGACTACATCACCATAGGACAGGGCCTGAGATTCCTCAAAGAGTATTTGGAGTATGTGGTTGGGATAGAGGATTGTCACCGATGAACATTGATAGTTATTGCTTTAGTGAGAGATGAAACCTTTGCTCTTCAAAAACATATACTTATATGATAGTGAATTATGAGCATTCATATGTAGAACCTTTCTTACGTCTCGTTCCGAGTGTTATTGTCGGTAAGCATCGTATTCGAGCGGTTTTTGACAAGCTCCGCGTTCGGCCAATAGAAGAGACCTTCCACGAGTTCCTGATTGCAATTGTGCAATGGACTTTTGGGGAGCCGTGGTGGAAACGTCAAGTAGGGATGCCAAAAACTGAGCGTCATGTGGTTGTTCGTTGGTGGTTTGACTTCAACAATCTAAGACAAAAGAGGATCGGTGAGGTTAAGGAGGGGCCAGGTGGCCCAATTTATTCCGCCAATGCAACAGGGAATATTTGGTCGTTGCTCCTGTTCGGTTGGGACTTATATTGTTTGCAAACAAAAAACATGCTCCCTGATTTTCTTCGTGAAAAACTACGTGATCACAAGAGCTTCCAGGCAGCGAGGTATGAGATTGCCGTGGCCGCTGTCATAGCACGCGCTGGATTTGAAATTGATTTCCTTGATGAGGCTGGTGTTCAGGAGAAGCACTGTGAGTTTATCGCTAAGCATCGAGACCATATCACGCAATTAGGCATTGAAGCCAAAAGTCGTATTCGACCGGGTGTTCTCAATGAACCCGGGGATTTTAACTATACTGGGGATTGGAAGGGGATGCGCAAACTTATAAGATCCGCAAAGAAGCAAAAGCCACCGGATCTTGCGTTCCTTATCTTTATTGATGTTAATCTTCCATTAACTCCTGGGATTCCACCATTACAAAAGCCTTGGTTAGTTGACCTTCAGAAAGCCCTCGCAATCCTCGGTGAACCATCGACTAAAAATCCCGACCCTTTTAATGCATTAATCCCCACTAATTTTGCCCGCTATTTTTTAGATGCTAGTGTTGAATCTCCACCACTGGAATTCGGTTTTGTACTTTCAGGATTCCCTCAGACGTCACTACCGAACCACGAAGTGCTTAATGCCATATGGGATAGCCTTGATAGGTATGGCAAAATCCCTGATGATATATAGTACTGAAGCTTCTCTTCCTTTTTAAAACCAAAACATTTAAATACTTCAATGCCTTAATGGTCTTCATCACTTAAGTCAAAACGTCATGTACGTTAATTGCCGGCTCTTTAAATGTGACACTTTCTAAGGAAGCCTGGTCCGGGCGTCCTCTGATTCTGTCACACAATAAGAGCTGAAATACAACTCAACTGCCACAAAATTATAAAACCCAGTGATTGTCACTAACAGGAAAATGCCAGATCCTGAAAAGAAAGATATACATAATCGGAAAAGAGGTTACCAAACTGCTTTGAAGAACTTGGAAGGTAATACAGAGATCATTCCTCGTAATAAGGAACTTATTCTAAAATTTATTCGGGACTGTCGTCTCGGGAAAACGCTTAGGAACAGGCAGAAGAAGAGTATTGGAGTTGCTCGATGCCTGAAGTATATCTGCATTTTAAAGAAACTATCCTCATGGTTAAATAAACCATTTGATCAAGTTGTCCAAAGGGACATGGAAAAACTCATAGAAAATTTAGAAAATGACAATTATACGAGTGAACTGCGTGGAAAGAATGGTCAAGTTATAAAAATAAAAAAACTAGCTCATTCCACGAAGCTGGATTATAAGAAGACGATCAGGAAATTCTACAAGTGGCTCCTTGGCAATAATGACCATTTCCCTGAGTTGGTTGACTGGATTGATACTTATGATTTACCACGAGAGGTCTCTGCCTTGACCAGGGATGAAGTTGAGAGGCTTGCCGATGCGTCGAAAATTCGAGATAAAGCCATCATCATGTTATTGTTCGACAGCGGCGCGAGAGCAGAGGAATTCCTGAACATCAAGATAAGTGATCTCACGAAGCGCGACGATATCTACAGGATGAGGATAGTCCACTCCAAGACAAAGCCCAGGACGATCCACCTACCGATAGGCACCAAGTACCTTGATCTGTGGCTCCAAGGATTTACGGACAGGGACGATCAGAGTTACCTCTTCCCGATAACCTATGAGGGGCTTAGAATGATGCTGCACAGAGTAGGGAAGAGAGTACTGAATAAGAGGGTCACGCCCCATATACTGCGTCACACCAGTGCCACATACTACGCCAACTTGTTGAACCACCACCAGCTTTGTTATCGGTACGGGTGGGCGATGGCAAGTAATATGCCCAACCGCTATATTGATCGTGAGGGCATTCTCGAAGAGGAAACGCGCCATATCGTGAAAACGAATGACTTAGCTACCCTAGAGAGGCAGAACCAGGTGCTGCAGGAGGAGCTGGCTCTTCTCAAGCAAGGAAATGAGCAGGTGAATAGGGAACTCGCTGATCTGCGGAGAAAGTACGATGGACTTTTTGCGGGAAAGGGACTGATGAGATTGCTAGCAGCGTTATCTAAAGATCGAAAGGGTGGTTGGATGGTGAATTCTCAGTACTCGTAGGGATCGTTCCATTTTTCCGATGGAAGTCGAATCTGAAGTTCATCATCTTCATTTGCCACATCCGTTGAAAGCGGCTCAATAAGTGCCAGGTACAGTTGATTATACCCCAAGTCTATAATTGATTCCATTGCCTCAATCTCTCCCCCAAAATCTTGATACCACTCGCTTAGAGACAATTGAACAGTGACCCTATCATGAACACCCCGAATGAATTCGCTTGCCAATGTGGATGAATTTATCGGAAGGGAATTCAATGATCGATGGCCTCGAACCAGATTTTTCATTCCATCCGACCGTATTTCATATTTGACTGTTCCATTTTCATGACATGCAATAAGACTACATGCACATTTCCCAGCCAGTTCGACGAAGCGATGTGCAGTTGCATAGGCGGAAATATTGAAAGTGTCCGATAGCGAAGCTATAGAAGTATTTGTATACCCCATCGGTGCCATCGCTGTTTGAAAAGCAGATTTGGGGACCAAAAAATTGATGGCAAACTTATCCGCTTCTCTCTCCACAATCCTATCGGAAGAAAACTCAGTTGTCGAAAAGTGGATTCCTTGTTCATTGAGCATGGCACGATGGGAGGGGAGAGTCAGGTGACCTAGTTCATGGGCAAGCGTGAAGCGCCTGAACTTTTCGCTCCAGTTTTGATTCTTATTATAAAGGATTAGATAATCCCCCGAGCCGAGGGACCTTGAGGCAGCGGAAAATGAGTCGTGAAACTCCCCTTCCTCATATCTGTAGTCCGTCGATTCAATGAAAGCATCGATATTTGGAACGAGGCTATCCTTACCAAGCCCAACTTCTTCTTTTAAGTAGTTGACAAGTGTCTCTATTTCATGTTCGTGGAGTGTTCTGTTCATCTTTGCCTTCGGCTCTCAAGTATTTTTCTACTATTTTTGTAATCTCCCTGCGAGACTCAGGAGAAAGCTCCTTTAAGTTCCTCATGAGAATCTTGGCTTGACCTGCAACCTCTTCGTGTCCTACGAGTAACTCCCTTTCGACACCAAGAAACTTTGCTAGTTTATCAGTCGTCGAAGGTGTGGGCACCCTCTCGCCCTTTTCGAATTGTGAAATAGCTGCCTGACTGAGACCCGTTGCCTCGGCCAGTTTTTCTTGGGTTAGATTTTTTGTTCTTCGAGTGTCCCGCAAGCGAATCCCAAAAATAGACATGAAAAACTCCTTGCAGTTATATTATTACAGAAGTAAGTTATACCGCCACCAAGGTGATAATATAACCTATACCGAGGTGGGTAGTCAACTAAAAACGGTTATGATAAGGAGTATTTCGATGAAAATAAAAGAGAATGGCCCCTTCTACACCTTCTTTGTTGATGGGGTAGAATATCATATTGAAGAATCCACGATTACTGGCGGTGGGATCATGGACCTTGCAGGCATACCGTATGAAGTTGGGTTACTTCAACTTCTTGAGGATGGAACCCAACGAGCAGTTGCAGTGGACGAAGTGGTCGAGCTTAAGCCTGGCCGTCGGTTCAAGAAAGCCCCCCGATACAAGAGAGGATAGCATGCGCCAACGATTGCGACAGGAAATCGAATTACTGCAAAAGGCGTATGGTACTGTAGAATCCGATCCAGATATCTCGTGGATAGTTGTGAAAAATGTTCAGCTTCCGGATGGTTGGAATAGAGACCAGACTGATATTCTAATTAAAATCCCTCCGGGTTACCCAACCACCCAGCCAGACAACTTTTTTGTCGATTCAACACTAAGGCTTTCCAATGACCAAAAGCCCAACAGGGCTCCCCAAGAGGAATCCATAGGGAGCAGGGATTGGTTAATGTTCTCCTTTCACCTTGATGGTTCGGGAGAATGGCAACCAGAAGCCGAAATTGAGAATGGTCACAACCTCTTAACCTACCTCGAAGGGATAAAGGGGCGGCTCGCGGAGCCGGATTAATTTGGCCGCTATAAAAATCACAGAGAGTGTCCGCGAGGAAGTGCTTCAATACCTATTCTCCAAACCGGGTGAGCATTTTGGTTTCCTCTCAGCTAATGCATACCCAAGCACGAAGGGACCTGTCTTTTTAGTTCGTGAGTTTCTGCCAATTCGAGATGAACTGGTATCCGTTTCTAATGAAGGATGGGAGGTACATACCGAAGCGATTCTAGAGGTGGTAAACCATGCGGTGCTAAATCAAAGAGCCCTTATCGAAGTGCATAATCATGCTACGGGGATTGCACAATTCTCAACTATTGATCGTGATGGGTTGGAACAATTTATTCCCTATATCCTCGATTCCCTGCCTGGTCGTCCATACGGGGCAACCGTCTGGACCCTGAGCGATGTGTATGGGGAGTACTTTGAAACGAGCGCACGAGGTAATCCGGTCCGGAGTATTACTACAGTGGGGGCCTCCTTCACACAATTGAATGCTGGACCAGGCAAGGCGGTACTGGACCCCCGCTTCATTCGCCAAGAATCTTGGCTTACGTCTGCTGGACAAGCAGCTCTGGGCAAGCTCCGTATCGGGATTGTTGGTCTCGGTGGCACTGGCTCACTTGTTGTCCAAAACTTGGCATATCTTGGGATCCAAGATTTTGTGTTGGTGGATGGTGACGACGCTGAAGAATCGAATATGAATAGACTTGTAACGGCATCTTTTGCCGATATGGAGACGCCGAAGACAATCCTTGGGCGCAGGCTAATAAGGGGTATCAATCCTAAGGCATCGGTGATGGCTTTGAGAGCTGACCTGAGAACACTGCCTGTCATCGCTCTCTTGAAGGAAGTCGATGTTATTTTTGGCTGTGTGGACAATGATGGGGCGAGGTTGGTTTTGAACGAACTGTGTCGTGCCTATTATATACCTCTGTTCGATCTCGGTGTGGGATTGGATGCTGAAGATGGCAAAGTCATATCAGCGGGTGGGCGTGTCGTATCGGCTATCCCTGAAGGGCCTTGCCTTCACTGTCTTGGTGAAATTGACCAAAATGAAGCTCGATACTTACTTAGTTCCTCAAAGGAACAGGAGGTAGAGCATCGTCTTGGATATGTTGAGGGGCTGGATGTGCCGGCACCTGCAGTGATTTCCCTGAATGCCACAATTGCCTCCATAGCTGTGAATGAGTTTACTGTATTCATTACAGGAGCTCGTCCTCTGAATTATCTGCTCGATTATGACATGCTTGGAATGGCATACTCTGTTCCTTCCCAACGGTTAGATCCCCGGACGTCAACCCGGAAAACGGGGTGTGTTCAATGCTCCATCGAGGGAGAAGGAGACGAAGCACAGATTGAACGTTACGTGAAAATAAGCAAAACAGGAGATACCCAAAATGACTAGTCACCAAACATGTGATTGGATAGGAAATAGTGGTAAACGGTATAATTACTACATCCACTCGCTACCTACATCAATTGATCCTGGTCAGGACGGTAACTACATCTATGCCAAATTGAATAATCAGCAGCAGTGGATCCCAGTTTATGTTGGCGAGGGTGATCTTGCGGATCGTTCAAGCAGTAGTCATCATCAAGCAGATTGTATAAGGAGAAAAGGTGCAACTCATTTTCATTGCCACTTAAATGCCAGCAAACAAGATCGTCGTTCTGAGGAACAGGACCTTCTCTCCAATTATCAAAACGCTTATCAGCCAAACGGGTGCAATGAACAGCTTGGTGGCTAGCCGTTTTTCTATCTGGAATGAAAAGCCCCACCGATCTTCCGACCAGTGGGGCTTCATGTCAGGTTGGCAGATAGCCAACTATCTTAGCAGTGAGGTCACATTTTGGTCATAGTAGCATCGTAAGATGTTGTTATTCATTGAGATAATAAACCGCAGCTCTGGCTCTTCGATAAACTTATCATCACACTCCCACATTGAGTTTCATAGTCTTTCGATCTTACATTTCTGGGTATCAAAAAGGGAATAATTATGCCTTCTCTCTCAAAATCCAAGTTCCTTGCTGGCTGGCAATGTCCCAAAAAGCTATGGCTTGACGTTCACGAGCCAGATTTGGCTGAGCCCACATCGGCAGCACAACAACGTAGATTCGATCAGGGGATCAAAGTTGGGGAAATAGCTCGGAGATATTTCCCTGGCGGTGTTCTTATTGACGCAGACCACTTACACATCCCTGATGCCTTAGTTCAAACTCATGAGGCACTAATGAATCATGTAGATGTAGTCTTTGAGGGAGCATTTGACTTTGACAGCGTAGTTGTACGCCCTGACGTGATGCGTCGTAATGGGGGTGGATGGGAATTAATCGAAGTTAAGTCCTCAGCTAAGGTGAAGGATGAGCATATCCCAGATGTAGCGATCCAGCACTATGTTCTTAATGGAGCGGGCCTTACCATTGTCCGAGATTACCTGATGCATATTAACAATCAGTGCGTCTATCCCGATCTCTCCAATTTGTTTACTATTGAGGATGTTACAAAGCATGTGAGCGCTCAATTACCCTCGATGGCTACTCAGGTTGCTGAATTTCGTCAACTATTAGAACTGACCGAGGCACCTAGTGTTAAAATCGGGAAGCAGTGTACCAATCCATTCGACTGTCCCTTCGTTGTTCACTGCTGGGATTGGGTTCCAGAGAACTCCATTTATACTGTTCCACGCTTGACTTGGACTAAGAAGGATCAATTATCTAACAACGGTGTAGTCAAGGTTGTCGACTTGCCAACAGGTTACCGTCTAACCGCTGCTCAAGAAAAATACGTCGATAGTGTGGTGAAAGAAGAGCCAACTATCCATTGGCCTGATATCAGGGATACATTATCAGAACTCAATTATCCGATTCACTTCCTTGATTTCGAAACAGATGCCCCGGCGATCCCCCGGTTTGACGGAATGCGGCCGTATGAGAAGTATCCATTCCAATTCAGTTGTCATATCCTTGCTGAGAATGACAACCTTAGGCACAAAGACTATTTGCATGAGGAGGAATCTGATCCCCGTGATACGATCCTGCACGCTCTTCTAGATGCTATTGACCAATCAGGTTCAGTAGTCGTATACCATGCCAGCTTTGAAACGGGAGTTCTCAAATCAATGGTCCATTGGTTTCCCGGATCCACGCAGCAAATTCAATCAATTATTGATCGGATCTGGGATATGGAGCTCATCTTCAAAGACCACTATATGGACTATCGATTTGGCGGCTCGAGTAGCTTTAAGGCGGTGTTGCCAGTACTGATACCCTCAATGAGTTACCAAGACCTTTTCGTACATAGCGGGGATGACGCTCAGGCTGTATGGAATAATATGATCGTACTGCCAGGGGGAGAAGAGAAGACAAGACTCATCTCCAATCTTAAAGAGTACTGTGGGCAGGACACCCTTGGAATGGTGGAAATATACAGGGTACTCAAAACTCATTAAAAGGGCACAAGCCTCCTCTGCCTGGAGAAGAACACCCCAGAATATCGATACCAACCTAGATCAAATTGTTACCCCATTGCAACCATCAGGTCTTTTTCCGACGGACGGAGTGTGCCCTTACAAGGCGGAGGTCGCAGGTTCGAGTCCTGCAGCGTCCACGACGAAAGCCCTGCAAGAAGCGGGGCTTTTTCGTTTTCTGATGAGCGCCGCCCTTATCCGTCTGCGTCCCGGAGGACCGGGACTACGCCGGACAGGCAAGGCGGAGGTCGCAGGTTCGCCCCGCCCCGCCTCCAGCGGGATTTGAACACATCCTGCGGGATTTGTCCCGCCAGCGGCGGGAAGTCCTGCAGCGTCCACACATCAAAGAAAGCCTCCATTTACGGGAGGCTTTGTGTTTATTCGGAGGTCGGCCTCAGCATAGTTCTAAATCATCTCAGCAGCACCCCCGCCGCCCCGCCGGAAGGCGGGACTGGTCCCGCAGGAAGCGGGGTTGGCGGGACTTGCGTATCTCTATTTCAACAAAAGCATCTTCCGGGTCAGCATGAGGCCATCGGCCTGCAGCACGACAAAATACACCCCCGAAGCCACGCTCCGTCCTGCCCGGTCCCGGCCATGCCAGACGATCTCGTGGTAGCCCAGGTCCTGCCAGTCATCGATGAGGGCAGCGATCTCCCGGCCCAGCAGGTTGTAGACCCGCAGGGAGACCTTCGCAGGCTTCGGCAGCGCGTACTCGATGGTAGTGGAGGGGTTGAAGGGGTTGGGATAGTTCTGCGACAGGGCGAACTCCTCCGGCAGCTGGGCCAGGGCCTCCTCGATGGCCCCCTGCACGTAATCGGGCGTACCGGTGATGACCTTAAAGTGGTAGGGCAGCTCCCCGCGGTAGTCCGTGATGGCTTCAGGCGGCACGCCGGCGGTGAGGTCGTATACCTGCCTCTGGGCGAGATCAAGGAGCACCACCTGCACACCCGGCGGCACTTCGCCCTGGAGCTCGCAGGCGAGGGTAATAGGGCCGGTCTCTCCCCGGCTCCGTAGATCCAGGTCCCAGACGCCGTTGGCCTCATCCAGGGCACGCACATCGGAGGTGAACAGGGACATCCCGGAGTTCGGCGACCAATCCGGCCGGTCCATGGCCAGGGAGACATACCCTTCCAGGTAAGGCGGCTCGGGGTGGTCATACTCATCCCGGTCCTCCGACGCGCCCTGGATACGACCGACGGTGTTGCCCTCGTCGAAGTAGTGGGTACCCTCAACGGTGATCTCCAGGAGCCAGCCATCGACCGGTTGCTCCGCGCTTTTAGCCAGGAGCGTCTTGGCCAGGCTGGGCGGCCTGAGCTCCAGGGTCTGGTCCTGGTCGGTGTCGTTGTAGATGATGTAGCCGCCCCAGGGTCTGAAAGTGTCCTGCACCTGCCCCAGGGACCAGCCCTCCTGCCCGCCGGAACCGAACGCGCCGTAGGCGTAGGGCCCGATGAAGGTGCCCTGGTCGGCGGCTACCGTCACCGGGAAGGGATAGGGCGAGGAGACCAGGCGCCACTTGCGCGAGGGCAGGGTCAGGCTCCAGCCGGTTAAGTCCACCGACTGCCCGGCGCCCAGGGTGAAGTGGACCTCCTCTTCAACGACCTGCTTGAGGAAGTAGCTCTGTCCGGAGGCGAAGCTACCGGCCGCGGCATAATCATCCGGCCCCGGCCCTACGTACTGGAAGATCTTCCACGTCTCGTCCGAAGGGGCGCTTTCCAGCGGGGACTGGATGATACTGCTCACAGAGGTATCCGCAATATCGCCGGGGATGGATATGAGCCGCCACTTGTTCTTGGGGAAGCCGTAGCGAAAGGCGCTGCCGGCCGTGCTGGAAGTGATGGTGCCGGGTGGGTACTGAACCTGGATGGAGGCCGTATCCGAGCGGCTGACGTTGCCGGAACTGTCCTCAGCAGCGATGTAGTAGACCACGCCCGCCGGGGTTACGGCGGTCATGGGGACGGTACCGCTATAGGTGTCGGCACTCGGGCTGGACATGGACACCTGGCTGTAGCTGCTCGCGCCGCCCCTGGCATAGTAGAGCGTGGCCGATTGGATGCCGCCCCCATCGGTGACCGTGGCGGAGACGGTGATTGCATTGCCGATACTGGGACTGGTGGTAGCCGCCACGTTCGCAATCGCCGGTCCCTCGGTATCCGACCACCGCCCGATAGCGAACTGGCTGAAGCCGGTGAGACCCGCGAAGGTCACCGTGCTGTCGATGGCCGTAGCCCCCGACCGGATGGCCGCCCACTCGCCGCTGCCGTTGCTTTCCCGCCGGAGCAGTTTCAGGTTCCCCGGTGCGCTCTGCTCACCGGCGTCAAAGGCGCCCGTACCCAGGTTGAGGGTCATGTCTACCATGAAGGTCCCGCTGCCGGTGTGGGTGATGGTCCAGTAGCGATCGGCGACCAGGGTGATATTGGCAGGCAGGGTGCCGCCGGGATCGGCATCGAAGGCGGCCACCTGGATGGTATCGGTGCCGGACTGACTGGTGAAGTTCAGGACTATATCAGTGCCGGGGAAGGCCACCTCACCGGTGCCGGTAATATACCCGGTTGCCGTGCCCAGCCAGCCGCCCTCCTGGTACAGCGCCCCAATTTCAGCCTCGCTCAGGGCGCGGTTGTAGATGCGGGCATCGTCCACCTGGCCGTTTAAATAATGATATGCACCAGCTTCGTCTGATGCAATATACAAAGGGTATGAACTATCAAGAATCGTACCTACTAAGTTCTTGTCTCCTTTAAGCGCGCCATTTACATATAGCTTCATAACAGTTCCATCGTAAGAGGCTAGAACATGAGTCCACTCATTAAGCGGTGGCACGACGTTCACCCACATGATTCCCACACCAGCCAAGTAAAATCCTGTCGAATCACCCAGACCCTTTACGTAAAATTCTTCGTGTTTGTTGAAAAGTGGATTATCCTCGGTGTTCCACGCATTTATTCTCGTCCATATGGAGAGTGTAATAGAATCGGTCCAACTATGGAAATCGTCAATCCTAAGCACATCATCCACCCCGTCAAAACTGTATGCGCTGCCGGCATTCCCGAACCGGTCCGCTTCCAGCGCGGCCCCGTAAACCGTGCCGTTGTTCCCATTCCCGCTCTCGTCGTTGGCATTGCCGCTGAAGGGGTAGTAGGCCACGAGGCCGACCCGCAGGGGATCATAAGGCGTGGCGTTTACCTCCTCTGTGGCCGCACTGTAGTTCCCGCTCTCATCCACAGCCGCCACCTTGAAGTAGTAGGTGGTGTCGTTGGTCAGGCCCGTTGCGGTGAAGCTGGTGTCGGGCGGGAGCACCTTCCCCACCGAGTCGGCGCTGGTAGGGGTAAAGCCTTGCGTGGTGTCCTGGTAGACCACGTAGTGGGAGAGGTCCAGCTCAGTATTTGGCGACCAGGTGAGGGTGACCTGCCCGTTGCCGGTGGCGGCGGCCAGGCCGGTGGGGGCGGCGGGGAGCGGCCAGCCGTCCTCGTAATACAGGGCCTCGATCTCGGCGGCGCTCAGGGCGCGGCTGTAGATGCGGATGTCGTCGATCAGGCCGTCGAAATTATTGCCACCAGACGTATACTGCCCAATGTAGACATCATTACTCGTTGTATCTATTGATCCGGTAAATGCCTCGCTGGTATCCAGACTTCCATTGATGTAAATGGCCATCTGCGAGCCGTCATAATTCATTATGAAATGGTATTGCTTAT
>VRUF01000115.1 GCA_019456245.1 Planctomycetota bacterium
GCTCTTCCGATCTCATGACAGCTCAGTGTCGCACTGGTTGTTATCACGGATTCGAATTTGTCGAAGAGGCATCTCTTTACATCTGGTCCTACGTTTATCGGTGCGCTTCTAAGCGCACATCGCCGGCGGCGGTTTCCTGTCATCTCCACCCAGTAGACCGAACCTTCCTCCTGTTGGGCGAGGAACTTCTGCAAGTCCACCTCCACGCCCTTGCAGCGTTCGATATACCGCGTAAATTCGCACTGCTGATTTTCGTCTTCACATTTGTTGGCAATCTCGGCGAGTTTGAGCCTCAAATGCCTGAATTGTTCGGTGACAGTGTCTTTGACGAAATTCTTCGGACAGGTTGCAAATCCTTCTTTGGAAGATTCTGCATGCCAGTCTTTGATATTTTCAAAAAATTCCTTCGCCGCCTTATCGCACTCGTCAACACAACTTATAGCGTCATCACCGGCATTTACGAATGCAAGGAGCCCCTTGTTGGTTTTGCGGTTATAAATCTTTCTTAAGAGATACGTCAATGTAAAATTGCTGATGTTTATTCCAAAATGATCCTCGGCGACGTGCTCTATATTGTGTGCTTCGTCGATGACGACATATCTGCAATCAGGCAATATCCCCGTAAACTGCTCCTTCAATATCAGGTCGCTAAAAAGCAATGCGTGGTTTGCGATAATAATGTTTGCAGATTCCAGCCGCCGTCTTGCCCGCCAGTAAAAACAATTGGAATAGAACGGACACTTTCGGCCAAGGCAGTTCCCGTGTTCGCTCTGGATCGCATCCCAGACATCCAGCGATGGCTGGGTGGAGAGATCGCTTAGCGAACCATCATCGGTTTTCTTAGCCCACTGGTTTATTACCGCAAGTTCAGCGCCCATATCATCGAAAAGACTGCGTTGCCTGTCCATCGCATACTGCAAACGTCTCAGGCAAATATAGTTGCTTCTTCCCTTGGCAATAGTAGCGTCGAATTTAAAGGGAAGAATATCGGCCAGAAAAGGGATGTCCTTGTTTATCAGTTGCTGCTGAAGATTTATCGTGTATGTACTGATGACTATTCTGCAATCTTCCTGACAGACTTTTTGTATCGCAGGTACGAGATATGCAAAGCTTTTTCCTACGCCTGTGCCGGCTTCGGCTGCGAGATGGTGTTCCTTGTCGAAAGCGGATTTTACGCCTTTGGCCATTTCGATCTGCTGGTGGCGTACTTCAAAACCTTCAAACGCTTTCGAGACGATCCCTCCCGGGCCCAGGATATGTTCCATGTCTATATCTGATTTGTCAGTAAAAGATATCAACCTATTTATCGCCCTCTTGGGCTATTGCCGATTCGACTGCTTTCTTGAGATTCTGATATCCCCGGCTTTCGCTCATTTGTTCCTTTATTGCGACTATGTATTCCGCCGCCTTGTCCAGCTTGTTTTCCTGATAATTCAGATGTGCCAGTAGAAAACCAAGTTTGTAGGGTTTTGAGTAGCCATATATACGTGTCAGTTCAGATATTTGGTTTTGGATAGTTTTCTCATCGACCAATTGAAACAGGTCGGTTTTTTGCGTGGCATATTCAGGTGACGATGCCAGCGCCAGCTCGATATAATACGCACTGGAAAGGTACTCTCCCGCAGCAAAAAGAGCGTTGCCCTTGCCAATCGCGGAATCCGGATTGCCCACGATCCATATTTCCGCAAGTTTCCATGTATCGCGGGCATCGTAGTATTTGCCCTCTTTCATGAATTCGCCGGCCAACTTTCGGTACGTGGCGAACTTCGCCTTTGCAAGGCTCTCAAAATCTTTGTGCTCGCCCAGCAATTCCATTGCCCGTTTATGGCTAACGGGAACCAACTCATCCAACCACTCTTGAAATGTCTGATCCGGCTTTGCCGGTTCGGTTTCCCCAGGCAGGGATTTATCTTTTTCAACCTTATCTTCGCGCCGAGTTACTCCCAGTTCTTCTTCCATGAACTTTTTCAGTTCCTCGGTCTCCTCCTCAAGAGATTTTTTCAGGGTCTCTATTTCCGTTTCGGGCCTTTTCCACACTTCGCCAGGTATGTCCTCTTTCCTGAAAACTGAAAGATCAGATTCTTCCAGTTCAGCCTTAGTCATTTTCTGTTTTTGGAGAACTTGGGCCTCAAATTTTTTCGATTCATCTTCTTCAAATTCTCTCAGTATTTTTTTGATTTCTGCAGCCCGGTCATAGTCGTATAAGAGTTCGTCAACTATCTGAAGATTACTTTTTCGGGCCTTCTTTGCCAGATTAATCGCTATCTCATCGGAATCAAAGGAAAACGGTCTTTTCTTTCCGCGCATCGGCTGTTCGATTATGAGTGGGGGAATAATCTTCGCCTCTGTGGTGGGAGGTTCATACACGGGCATTTGACTCTGCGGAAGAATAACAGGCGCCCTAAGACCAGATTCTCCGCCACGCCAGGTCGAAGCCACCGTTTTAGAAGGAAGGTAATATGGTTGCGACCTTCCCTCAGACAGCAATTTATATGGTGTTCTTGTAGAGTTTCTAATAAATGAATTGAGAGTTGCTGAACCTAATGGCGCCTGAAAATCCGTAGCTGCGCGGTAAGGCACAAAGCCTTTAAACTCGCGGCCGCTTGCGACATTGCCGGTCATTCCAAGATTACCAACCTGGTATTTTTGCATTGACGGCATTGGAACCGATTCGTCCCGTATACTCGTAGGCGGACCTTTCAATGTCTTTACAGGAGACCTTACCTGTGACCTTACCCTCGAGTTGCCGATACCATAATCTTTAGCAGCGACGGGCATGGACGCACTCATCAGGACTGCCAAACCCATTGCGATAAAGCACGCAAGAGCCTGTCTTTTCATCATAAATGTCTTCTTATCGATATGTGCCCGTGAGATCATCATTATCCATTTCATTTTACCTGTTATTCTGGTCGATCCTATATAATGATCGCGATTGAAAGTTCCCGTTTCTGCGCAGCCAAGTAATACCTGTCATAAGTTATGGCTTTGCTCGCGTCATTTTACTATCCGCAAGGTTATACTTCGGTTTTTCTGCCCAGTTCAGCTTTCCTGCCAGCGTATCCCACTGTGTCCTGAGCGGATTATTAACCACTAAAAAAGCACCCTTGTCCTTTTCCACTATTACCACGTCACGCTTGTAGAGTTTGTGCGAAACCTGGCCATCGAGGGTTATCGTCGTACCCTCGTTAACCCTTACAACCTCTATCTCTATTACGCTTTCGGAGCTTATTACGATCGGTCTAAAGCTGAGCGAATGAGGGCAAAGCGGGGTTATCACTATTGCCGACAGGTCACCGGACAATATCGGTCCGCCCGCAGAAAGGTTGTAAGCCGTCGACCCTGTCGGCGTCGAAATAATAACACCATCTCCGACACAGCCAGCAAGGGCCTGCCCGTCGACTTTCATCTTCAGTTCGACCATATTAAAAGGCGCACCGGCAGCGATGACCATGTCGTTGATCGCAGTAGAACATAACTTTCGCTCTCCTGCCCGTTCGATACAACTCTTGATGATCATTCTTTTTTCGATTCGCATTTTCCCGTCAATTATATCGTCGATAAGCTGGATCATTTCATCGACACTGAACTCGGCGAGAAATCCCAGCCTTCCAACATTTACACCGATAACTGGAACGTTTGCCTGGCTCAGATCCCTTGCGGCAGAGAGGATGGTACCGTCTCCGCCAAAGACGATGGCATAGTCTGCTTTCTTGAGGATATCTATCGAACAGGTCGAACCAAAACAGTTCCCCAGTATCTCGACCTTATCTTTGGCGAATTCTACGAATTTTGAAACCGCTTCTTCGGCAAATTTTCGTTTCGGATCACCAAATATTATCAGTTTAGGTTTCATAACTATATTCTGCCCTACTATTTTTGTACTGAAAGCTGTCGTATCTTTTCGGCAATTGCTTCTGCACTTACCCCGATCTCGCAAAGTTGCACACTTCTTGGGGCAGCCTTTATGAACTTGTCGCCGCATCCGAGGGTGACTATTTTTCCCTTCATTTTTTCGGACCTTCCACTGTCTTTATCGGCAAATTTCGCTGCCGCCTTCTCTAAAACTGCCGAACCAAAGCCGCATGCCAGGCTGTGATCTTCTACCGTGATAATCGTTTTACCATTTTCAAGAAGGTCTATTATCTTATCGTCAATGGGTTTCGCAAATCTTGCGTCTATTACACCGGCGTCAATACCTTCATTTTGCAGCATTTGCCCGGCTTTTAGGGCCTCCTGGACACATGCGCCTATCGCAACTATCGCAAATTCACCTACAACGGGCTTTATTATAAGACTTTCCCCGCAAACAAAATCACTACCGCAAACTGCTGACATCGCGGTATCTGTGCAAATAAAGTCTTTCGGATAGCGTATTGCAACGGGTTTGCCCGCGGCAATTGCGAAATCAAGTGCCGCTTTTAGCTCTGATTCGCACGAAGGAGCAATGACGACCATGTTGGGCAGCATCCTTAAAAACCCGATATCCAGCATTCCATGATGTGTAGGCCCGTCGTTTCCGACCAATCCGCCTCGGTCGATGCAGAAAATAACGGGCAAATTCTGTAGGGAAACCTCCTGGAATATCTGGTCGAAAGCCCGCTGCAAAAAAGTCGAATATATGCATACAATGGGCTTTAGTCCTTCTTTTGCAAGGCCTGCGGCGATATCGACGGCGGCACTTTCTGCTATTCCGACGTCATAAAACCTTTCGCCAAATCGGTCGCGAAAAGCCGCAAGTCCTGTACCATCGGTCATCGCAGCGGTTATCGCAATGACACGCTCGTCTTTGGCGGCAACATCAACTATCGCATCGCTGAAAGCCTGTGTAAATGTTTTGCCTTTTTTCGCAACCGGCTCGGTCTTGCCGTTTATATCAAACGGTCCGGTGGAATGGAACTTACTCGGATCGTCACCGGCTGGGCTAAAACCATGCCCCTTCTTCGTATAAACATGCAATACACACGGACGGTTCAGTTCGGAAATAGCCTTGAACACCTTAACCAGCGAACCGATATCATGCCCGTCAACAGGACCGAAATAGGGTATATTGAGGCTGTCAAACAAACGGTTCGGCGTCACTGCCATCCGCAATGTTTTCGTAAATCCGTGAATCGCATCCTCCACCTTTTTGCCTATGACGGGCAGATGTTCAAGGATGTTTTCCGTCCTTTTCCGCAGGTCTTCGTAGGTATGACTAAGGCGAACCTTCGAAAGAAATTTCGCGATCGAACCCTCCGTAGCATCTATCGCCATCGAATTGTCGTTCAATACCACAAGCATCTGCCTTTTCAGAAGGCTCATGTTATTCAAGGCCTCAAAGGAAAGACCGTTAACAATGCTAGCGTCACCTACAAGAGAAACAATGCGTTCATCAGTACCGTTCTGCTGGGCGGCAAGGGCCATTCCCAGCGCTGTCGATATCGCCGTTCCCGCGTGACCTACGGAGAAAAGATCGTATTCGCTCTCATCGGGACAGGGAAAACCGCTTAAACCATCCTGCTGCCTGAGTAAATGAAATCTATCCCCTCTCTGGGTAAGTATTTTGTGAGCATAGCACTGATGCCCGACATCCCAAAGAAGTTTGTCCTTCTTAAAGTCGAAAACATAGTGCATTGCTATTGTAAGTTCTATTACGCCCAGATTGCTCGCAAGATGTCCCCCAGTCTGACTTACACAATCGGTAATCAGATGGCGCACCTCATCTGCCAAATCGGTAAGTTTCTCCAACGACAAAAGCCGAAGACCCTCAGGACTGCTAATATTATCAAGTATCTTTGTCATAAAAATCTTTCAACGGCAGAGTGAAATCTTTCTGCTTCCAACGGTTCCTTTTCCATTTACACGGATCTGTTTATTTTCGATCTCGACAACGGCATATGCATTATCCTCAACATCTTCAACCATCGCGTTGATCGTAAAATAATGGATCCCTTTACTAAAAGCATACATATCGCTATGAACATGTCCGTTAAAATATGCAACCACCGAACCGGATCCTTCAAATATTTCAATCACGTCATCGCAATTAAGAACCATAAATTTACTTTTCGGCAGCAGCGACCCATGTCCAAACACGATAGCCTTCTGTCCTTTTGCCGATGCATCCCGCAAAACTTCTTTAAGCCATCGTTTTTGTTCGTCGCTAACTGCCCCGTTATAACATTTCGCATTTACCGCGTTCTGTTCTTCTAACCTGGCCAGCATATCTTCGCCAATCTGGTAGTTTCTGTTCCCTTTCGCCAATCCTGACTGAACGCCAATCTCGGTCGTATCGAGGACCACAAATCTCCAGCCGTTTCTTTCGAAATCGTAATAGCTTCTTTCCAGTCCCAGAAGAGAAAGCACCTCTTCTCTGTTGGCACCGACAAAATCATGATTTCCAACAATGCTATAAGTATCGGCCCTGCAACCGCCAAAGACGCCAAGGGCATCTTCCATATCTCTGCAACCGGCATCGGGACCGTCAATAATATCGCCAAGCTGGATCACAAAATCGAGCTGGCTGCTGTTAAAGTCATCCACGCAAGCAGCAAGTTTATTTATCGCCTGCCGATAATTCCTGTTCTCGGCGGTTTCCTTATCGGCATACTGAACATCTGCAATGATACCAAAAGCCAAACAAGTTTTCATTTACACCTCTTGGCCAATCATCTCGTTCTGTTTAACAGTTCAACGGCCAATTGTCTCAAAATATCCGCCTCCGGGCCGAATTCTTCCAGGGCAGCAACCGCATCTTCGGTGATTTTGCCCAGGATTTGTTTCGATTTGTCCAGCCCAACTACGGATGGATACGTAATCTTCCCTGCCGTTGCGTCCTTTCCAGCCGTCTTGCCGAGATCCTCACTCGATGCCGACATATCCAAAATATCGTCTGCAATCTGAAAACCAAGTCCTATGCCCAGTCCAAAATTGTATAATTTCAATATCTGTTCATCGTTAGCGCCTCCGGCAATACCTCCCATAGTCGTAGCGGCGGCAAACATCTTTGCTGTCTTATTCGTGTGTATGTACTCCAACAGTTGGAGGTCCCCTTCCGTGTCTTCGCCCTTGAAGTCTGCCATTTGACCAGCGATCATCCCTGTAGAACCTGCTGCCCTGGCCAGAGTTACGATCATCCTTTTTGCCGTCGAATCGTCTTCGACATCGCTTGCCAGGATCTCAAACGCCATCGTAAGCAGCGCATCACCGGTAAGGATTGCTTCCGCTTCACCGAATTCCTTGTGGCAAGTTGCCAGCCCCCGCCTGATATCGTCATCATCCATCGCCGGCAAATCGTCGTGGACCAGCGAATAGGTGTGAACCATCTCGACGGCAGCGGCAGCGGTTTGGGCCGCTTTTGTCACTTGACCTGCGATTACTTTACACGTCCACATAACAACCGCGGCACGTATACGCTTACCCGGAGCAGTCAGCGTATAATTCATCGCATACTTCAATTCCTGATGAATATCCTCGCCTCTGCCCATGACATCGGCAAGTGTTTCGTTGACTTTGCCCGCCATTTCAGCGAGTTCAACGCCGAAATCACCTTGAAAATACGCCTTTTTCTGCATGAGATTGCTTTCATACGAATTTAATGTTTCTAAAGCCGAATATTGTATTATAATGGTTTTTCGGGCACATAGGCCAACAAAATATCACAGTTTGCAGAAGATATTATAATGAAAATACTCATTTTAGGAGTAACAGCGTCTGGTAAAGGTCGACTTTCCTTTGATCTGGCCAGTCAAATCAATGGTGAAATCGTCAGCATTGACTCAATGAAGGTCTACCGAAGAATGGACATAGGAACCGCAAAACCCAGCCCACAGCAGAGAAAACTCGCAAAATACCACCTGATAGACATCGTAGAACCCAGCGACCCTTTCACTGTCAGCATCTTTCTGGAAAAGGCACGCGAAACCATCGAAGCAATAGAAGATTCCGGAAAAAACGCCGTTGTCTCAGGCGGAACAGCGATGTATATCAAGACCCTGCTCTATGGTTTGTTTGAAGGCCCCGGAAGCGATGAAGTTATTCGAGGCAAACTGAAAAAAAGGATCGAAGATCAAGGAAGTCAAAAACTACACGAGGAGATGACAAGGGTAGACCCCGAAGCAGGCGAAAGGATACACCCCAACGATGCAAGGCGAATTGTCCGGGCACTTGAAGTATATGAAATTACCGGCAAACCCATCAGCTCATTCCAGCAGCAGTTTTCCGCTGATGATACAAAGGACGATTGGATAATAATAGGTCTAAGACGAGAAAAAGAACACGCAAGCAGCCGGATAAATATGCGCGTCAAAAAAATGGTAGACGACGGCCTTGTCGAAGAGGTAAAGAACCTGCTCGCAGAGGAAAAACCGCTAACTAAACAAGCCGCCGCTGCGATAGGTTACGCCGAGATCATAGACCATCTAAACGGAGACATTTCTCTTGAAGAGGCAATAGAAAGAATAAAAATAAACACCCGCAGATTCGCCAAGTCACAAAGAACATGGTTCAAAACATTCAAAAACGTAAACTGGATAGACATCGCAGAAGACGAATCACCAGAACAAATCCTCGAAAAGGCCCTTGCAATAATCCAAAGCCAATAAGGGCTATCCTTCCAACTCTTCCAATTCGGCGGCAACGGCGTTTACGAGCGGTTCTATGGTTTCTGCTGACATATCAAATTTTATTCCGGCTGCTTCGAATAGTTGCGGTAATGGTTTCGATCCGCCCAAAGACAGCGCCCTGCGATAACATCTTACAGCGTCATTCATATCAGCTTTAGCCTTTAGCCACATCTGCAACGCCCCGATCTGCGCAATGCCGTATTCGATATAATAGAACGGTACCTGGAAGATATGCAGTATCCTGTGCCAGTCAAGGGCCTGCTGTTTTTCAAGTCCGGTATAATCAATATACTTGCCGGTAAACCTGTTGTGGATTTGGCGAAATTTTTCAGCAAGTTCTTTCATACTGCTATTGGGATTTTCATAAATCCAGTGTTGGAACTTATCAACTACTGCAACCATTGGCAGTACAACGAC
>VRUF01000116.1 GCA_019456245.1 Planctomycetota bacterium
TGGTCGATGAGGAACCTTTGGTGTGGGCGAAAGTCCCGGAGATGTTTACCGGAGGGAGTGATCGGCTTATGCCTAATGCAGAGGTGGAAGATGTGTATTGGGTTGAGATGGGCGAGGATGATTTGTTGGAAAGTGCGCTGTTGATGGAGTTGAAAAAATAAGACAAAAGATGAATAGCCAACACTCAACACGGAATAACCAATGATGAAGGAACTGCAAAAACAAAACAAACGATGAATAGCCAACACTCAACAAGAAATAACCAATGATGAAGGGTAAAAAGATGAATGTATTGGTTTGTGGCGGGGCTGGTTATATTGGCAGTAATATGACAGCTATGCTTGCCGGTTGTAGGGGGTATGTTCCTTTTGTTTATGATAATCTTAGCAAGGGGCATCGTGGGGCTGTTGGTGATGTTGAACTTATCGAGGGCGATCTGGCGGATTTTGATCGGCTTGTTGCGGTTTTGAAAGAAAAAAATATCGATGCTGTGATGCACTTTGCGGCGTTTATTCAGGTTGGCGAGTCTGTTGAAGATCCGTTGAAGTATTATCATAACAACTTTTGCAATGCGCATACTTTGCTTTGTGCGATGGAGGCGGCTGGGGTTGATAAGTTTGTGTTCAGCAGTACGGCAGCGGTTTATGGGATTCCTGAGATTGTGCCGATTACTGAGGATGCGGCGAAGAAGCCGATCAATCCTTATGGAGAGAGTAAGCTTGCAGTTGAACGGATGTGCGGTTATTTGAGTGCGGTTGGGAAGCTTCGGTATGCGGCGCTTCGGTATTTTAATGCCTGCGGCGCGGGCGCAGACGGTACTATCGGTGAGGATCATGATCCTGAGTCGCATTTGATACCGCTGATCATTGGGGCGGCGATGGGAAGGCGCGCGGATATTAAGATTTACGGGACAGACTATCCGACCGCGGATGGGACGTGCGTGCGCGATTATATCCATATCGAGGATCTTTGTAAGGCGCATCTTTTGGCGCTGGCGAAGCTCGATGAGGAACGGGAACTTGTGTATAACCTTGGTAACGGGACGGGGTATTCTGTTCGGGAGGTGATCGATATTGTGCGGAAGGTATCGGGGAAGGATTTTAAGGTTGTTGAGGTTGGCAGGCGTGCGGGTGATTCGCCTGTTTTGACCGCGGATGCTTCTAAGGCGAGGAAAGAGCTTGGGTGGGTGACGGATTTTCCGGAGATTGAGCGTATCGTCGAGAGTGCGTGGAAATGGCATTTTAATAACCCTTCGGGGTATTCAAACTGACTTGCAGTCAGCTTGAAGGGAATAGGTAATAGGGAAAAGACAATAGGGAAGGAATCGTCTTTCCCCTTCGCCATTCTACTTCGCCGTAGGCTACGAAGAAACCGGCTTCGGTGAGACATGAAAGCTATGGCGAGACAGGTTGGCGGG
The DNA here is from genome assembly GCA_019456245.1 of Planctomycetota bacterium. Taxonomy (GTDB): domain Bacteria; phylum Planctomycetota; class Phycisphaerae; order Sedimentisphaerales; family Anaerohalosphaeraceae; genus VRUF01. Next base: position 1,418 of record VRUF01000116.1, read on the forward strand.
ACAGGTCGGCGCGGTCGTCTATCGCTATCGCCGATGGCAAGCTGTTTATTAGAACTGCGGAAAAACTTTATTGTATAGGGAAATGAGAAATGAGTGAACTTTTTGTTGGTATCGATCTTGGGGGGACGAATGTTAAGATTGGGGTTTTCGATGGCGAGATGACTCTTGTCGGTAAGACGTCCGTTCCAACTAATGCGGATATGGGAGTCGAGGCGGTTGTCGCGGCGATGGCGAATGCATCTTGTGATTTATTGAAGGCGCATGGATTTTCGCTGGAAGATGTTGCTGCGGTCGGGCTGGGGTCGCCCGGACCTGCGCGGTACAGGGATGGGATTATCGTAGCAGCGACGAATTTGCCTAAGTTTAGGAATGTTCCTATACGGGATATGCTTTGCGAAGCGATGGGGGGAAAGCGGGTTGCTTTTGCCAACGATGCCAACGTAGCCTGTCTTGGCGAGTTTGCGGCTGGGGCTGGTAAAGGTGTTGAGGATATGGTGTTTTTTACTTTGGGGACGGGAATCGGGGGTGGAATCGTTAACGGCGGAAAATTGCTTGACGGGGCCGGGGATAATGCGGCGGAGCTTGGGCATTTGATTATTTATCCGGATGGTCGCAAGTGTAACTGCGGGCAGCGCGGGTGTGTTGAGGCTTATGCATCGGCCAATTCTACTGCGCGGAGAGCGACAGAGGCGATAGAGGCAGGGACCGAGTCTGTGCTGGGGAAAGTTATTGAAGCACATGGGGAGATAAGCTGTAAGGATGTTTATGATGCGCTTGCGGCGGGGGATGCTTTGGCGAAAGAAGTGACGGACGGGACGGCGAAGGCGCTTGCGGTTTTGTGTGTGAATCTATTGCACACGACAGAACCTGCGCGGATTGTTTTTGCCGGTGGTATGATCGCGGCTGGCGATGCGCTGCTTGATCGAATACGCTATTATTTTGACGAGCTTATCTGGGGGCTAAAGAAAGAGACGGTTGAAATATGCTTTGCGACTGTAGGTGAGGATGCGGGAATAATCGGGGCTGCGGTGGCTGCGCGGGAGGATTAAGCCGCTTTGCGACGCTTTTTTTTGTAGCTGGAATAAAAAAAGTATTTTTTCCTTGACTAAAGCAGGTTAAACTATTATTATTGATATGTTCCGATTTGAACGGGCAAAATGCGATTAAGACAGGAAGCTTTGCTTGTGAGGGTTCTCACTCAAGGCTAATGTATACCAAATCGCAATTTGCAAAAGTCTAAGGATATAAAGGTAAGGAGTGTTACGATGAAAAAGTTTGCAATTCTGTTTTCGATTCTTATTTTCACCTCTCTGGCACACGCGGCTATTAATTCGTCGGTGCAAATCCTTAGCACAGCAGGCCGCTATGGTGTTTAATACTCTTCCGGGCTTGCTTTTTCTGCAGGAATGTCAAGTGGCGTGGATGGAAGTGGGGGCTATTGGGCTGTTGTAGGTTCCGAAGGCTTTACGGGTGGTTCTTTAACACCAGATGCCCCTGATGGGTCAGTAATATATGGCGATTCCAGTGTGCTTGGCCTTGGTTTAGATAATGGGGTCTATGGTTTTTTTGGTAGTTCGGAGCAATCATGGTCTGCCACTCCTGGGCTTTTTCTTGATGGCTTTTCGCAAGCTGGGGGTTTGAGCTTTTATAAAATTAATGATCCGCTTACCACAGCAACTTACATTGGTACTCAAGTTCTTACTCCTATTACGGTGCAAGCCGATGCCGGTGGAGCATATCAAGTAGGGCCTGGGCAAACAGTTGTATTAGACGGTAGTGCTTCATCGGCGGATCAAGGCGGTGATGTGACGATAGATAATATAAGCTGGTACATTGATGATATTGAAGTCGGTCAAGACGAAATGTTGTCATTGTCCTACGGAACGCTTACTGGGGATTTGGGATTAAGTGTGGGAATACATCAGGTGAAAATTTGTACTACTGCTGACTGGGCCGGGCCTGATTCCGACTGGACAACATTAGAAATTGTACCTGAACCTTGCAGCCTGTTATTGCTTGGGTTGGGCGGGCTTTTGTTGAGAAGACGCAGGGCGTTTTAATTGACTGTTTACTATTGAAGGCGATTGCGGTTTTGTGTGTGAATTTATTGCATGTTACCGAGCTTGCTCGGATCGTTTTTGTTGTTCTGTTAGAGTTTCGTTTAGTGCGCCTGATCTGAAACCCTGTAGGTCGAGGCTTATGTATTTGAAGCCTATTTGCTTTAATCTATCCACTATTTTTTTGCGTGTGTTTTCTTCTGTTATTTTATTTATGTCCTGTGTTGGTACCTCTATTCTTGCTGTGTCTCCGTGGTGGCGTACCCTTAGAGTCTGTAGGCCTAAACTCTTGAGGTAGTCTTCCGCCTGGTCGATCTGGTTTAGTCTTTCTTCGGTAACCTCGAGGCCGTAGGTTATTCTTGATGCCAGGCATGGAGCGGCGGGGAGGTCGGCGGTTTTTAGGTTCAATTCTTTGCTTAGCTGGCGGATGTCGTTTTTTGTCAGGCCAGCATCGATCAGGGGGGATTTTACTTTGAAGACTTCGGCTGCTCTGTTTCCGGGGCGGTAGTCGTCTTTGTCGTCGAGGTTTGCGCCGCAGAGTACGTGTTCTATTCCTTCTTGTTTTGCTATCTTTGTGAAGATTCCGTACAGGTGGGACTTGCAGTGGAAGCAGCGGTCGGCTTTGTTGGCGGAATAGTTCGGGTCGTCCAGTTCCGTTACGGGAATTTCTCGTAGCGGCGCACCTATGATCTCTGCCATTTCCAATGCCTGAGCATGCTGACTTTTGCCAAGCGAGGGACTTGTGCCTAAACATGCTATGACGTTTTGGGGGCCTAGTGTGTCTGTTGCGACTTTTAGCAGGAATACGCTGTCTACTCCGCCTGAGTAGGCTATCAGCACCTTTTGGCAGGACAAGAGGTATTCTTTGAGCGAATTGTATTTTTCTTGTATGTCCACAAGGCCGATGGAGGGAATTGAACCCTCAACCTCGTCTTTACGAAAGACGCGCTCTACCGTTGAGCTACATCGGCGTATTGTCATATACTGCGGTTTTAATATGAAAACCTTGTTTCGTTGTCTCGGTTATAGCTAAAAACCGTGGCAACTGTGGCAACTGTGGCAACTAAAGCGCCACCAAACGGCTACCGGATTACGGGGCGTCAATTAGTACCTCGTCGCCTACTTTTATATGGATCGCCCGGACGGTTTCCAAATCGCGGCCGCTGAAAGTTATCTGCGCCGACCAGGTGTCCAGAACGTCAACACCAAAGGCATTTTTAGCAGTCACCTCGCCGGTTACGAGATAAGTTTCGTCTTCCAGATATACAATGCCATACGAATCGTCCGGCCAGGCCGGGAATTTCACCGAACCAGCCGGTTTAAGGCAATGCCGCACGGCATTTCGGCCGGCATATATAATCGCCTCATGCGGCAAACTAAACCGGTCAGAGGTTCCCGGCTGCGAAACCGGGGAATCGCTGGCCGGTTTATCGCCGCCGGAAAACGTCGACCAGAGAACAACAAAGCACAGGACTATAATTACAATTGATATTTTTTTAGTCAAAGACGTATCCATCTCTTATTGCCTGGAGGAATTGCTCCTCAGTTGCAACCCCTGCCGCTTTATATTGCGCGACCGTTTTATTGCTGCCGAGAGTGTTGATGTATTGATAACGGCCGGCCGGGATCAGAACAAGGTTCGGCGGCAACCGCTCGCCATCGATGTATTCGCCCGGCAAATCGTTAATCCTGATAATAACATCGCGCTTTATTGCCAGAACATCGCCCGGTCCCATTACCTGCATCACCTTAAACCAACTGGCAATCGGGTTTTTTGTGACACTTACAGGCTTGCCGTCAACCAAAGAAATACTGCTGCGATGATCTTTGTACTTCAAATCGAACCAATACTTTGAATACCAATTGCCTTTGTATTCGACAAAGTTTGGTATATCACCGCGCCTTTCCTGTGTGGGATTCAAACCCGCTGCAACCAGCAGTCTTTTCATTCGCGACATTTCACGCTCTCGCCGGTTGCGTGTCTTTTTAAGGGTTTCGACCATCTTTTCCAGCTTTTTATTTTTCGTTTGCAGCTCCAAAAGCATCTTTGCCTGCTTTTCCATTCCGGCGCTTTGGCTCTCGATCCTTGCCTCCATCTTCGCGTTTTCCTCCTCCAACTGGAACACCGTTTTGCCATGCGCAGCCGCTGAAAGCACTACGATCACTACAAAAAACATTCTTATCCATCCCATTTGATTCTCCTTAAATCAGTTTAAAATAAAATAAATATTTTTTTAGGGGTACAACCTTTTTCCTGTAATGGTTTTACAGGATTTACGTCCGAAATCGTAATATTTTATACTTAACACACTCTCGCCCGGTGCGTATTATTTGTATCAGTGGTACAAATTTTCCGGATTAGATAACCAGCGAAGGGAGGCCATCATGCATTCAGCGTCCAGCGATCAGCCAGTTATCAATTTACAAAAAGAGCGTAAAATCCGTGAAATCACGCAGATATTGAGGGATCGCGAGCCGGTTTTTTTAGACGAGCTTTTGTACGAGCTTCAGCCCTTGAAACCGCCGCCGCAGCGCGGGCTCTCTCAATACAGTCCGGACCAAGTTCAATAAGTAGCTTGCCCAGCTCGACGCTTGCCTGAGGCGACAACACTTTGGTTACATCACCTTTGCGCTTAACTGCGTCACCGAGTTCTTTAAATAAAGCCGGCCGCCCTTCTTGGTCCGCCTCTCCGCGGGTACGGACCATAGATAATATCTCTGCCTCATCGACCGCATTGACCTGACCTAAAACAATGGCCTGCAGGGATTCGTCCTGGGCGGCAAGCCATTCCATCGCCCGACCCACCAGTTCAACTTTTTTGATTCCACGTTTTTGATACAGCCCATCCATGGCTTTTTTGCCTGAATCTGTAATTTTTATACTAAAGTCTATCATTTTTTTGGTCTCCATAACTCATTATACCTCTGATGTTTACAAGACCAAAAGCAGAAATAAACAAAAAAAAACAGAAAAAAGTAGAGAAAAGTATTGACTTTTGACAATACCGTGGTAGACTGTAGTAGAGTAAAGAAGAAAAAAGGATTGTGTGATTAACTCAAGGGACTGCGAAATGGGCAAGCCAACTGGAAAAGAGACAAAGAAAATGGAACCTGCGAAAGTATTGAGTTTTAACTACACAAAATACCCTGATGTCTTAGATGCTGCCAACAAGCTGTCAGACATTACAGATCGTAATCCGCATAACGCTGTTAATCAGGCCATGAAGGCTATTCGAGGAAACATGAAAGAATTTTTGGTTTTTTGCCGTGATCATGGCATAGCAATTTAGGGGAGCTTAACAATGGACCGGCTGTGTACAGTTTCGCAGATTGCAGAATGGGCGGGTGTTACCAGGGGCGTCGTCGCCGGCTGGATTCGACATCGGGGGCTACACGTCCGCCAAAGAATCGGCACCAGAAAATTTTTATGCAAGTCGGATGTAACCAAATTCCTTGATCGCCAGAATTATTTGGCGGCAAGTTGAAGTTTTAAAATTTAATAATCTTTTCATCACCCTCCTCCGTGATGACATCGCAAGCATTAAGTCTGCGATGTCATCATTATAACGGCAGGGGGGATATCACATGCGGCTTTTGAAGGGTTTGCAAAGATGGGGATAGATAAGTGCGAAGTTAAAGGATGCGGTCAGTTGTCCGAGTTCGGCGTCATTTACGGCGGTAAACGCGCATGCCCGGATTGTTTTTTGCGGCATTACGACCCAAACGACCCAATGGATTTTAAAAAGCCGGACACCTGGGCAGGTGGACCGGCTGTTTTTATGCCCGAACCGGCGGCGTCTATCTCCAGCGTCGTCGGGGGCGGGCAGCTTTGTTTCACGTAAAAACTTTTGACAGGGATTGATTATGAGCAATCAAAAAACCGAGAGCAAAGAAGTTACTGGAGAGATGCGCCACCCTTACGAAGACGATGAAACTATCATCTGCATTGAATATGACAGCGATGACAGGCCATTTAACGTTACAACTCAAGACGGCGGGATGAGTCATTACGATTTTGACTGGTGCGAAGGTGCCGGCCTGTATTACCATTGTTCTGGAGGCGGACCGCGAGGAGGCATTGTTTTGAGTAAATTTGCAAATCCTGAACCACCCCGAAAAATATGGGCGGCGCCGGGTATTAAGTTTGTTAAACAAACGCGAGACGGCAACGACTGGAAAGAGATCGAGCTTACCATCGAACAAATCAGAGCTATGGGACATGAAATTATCTCCGAGCCTGTCAATCTCAGTTCGATGGGGAAAGATACCTGCAATCCTTTTGATGTTGGCTACGAAGGCGAAACCGTGTATTGCGGAATTTGCCGGGAGCGTATGCCGGATGAAGATCTATGCCGTCACGTATTCTGGGACAGGTTTATTGGTATGTATTCGGGTGTTGGCAGCGATGAAGGCAAAGTCGAGGACTACAAAGATGATATATTGTTCTTTATCTCCAAGATGAGCAAGCCGGTTGTTGAAAAGATACTCCATGCACTTACAACAAACAGTATCTGGTTGCAATTTCACGGAGAGCTTTTAGGGAGTAGCCAAATCGAACTGAATGGCGACGACGTATGGCACAACGACATCCTGGAAGATGTTGACGAGTACGATGATCTAAAGGGTGAAGGTGAGGAATGTAAATTTGTAACCGGAGGCGAATGGCTCGCATCGCTGGAAGGTAAGAAAACCAAAAAGACCAACGCTCTTGTTGCTGAATGGATAAAGGAATCCGCAAACAATAGAACATAGAAAATTATTTGGAAGGATCCAAAGATGTTTAAGATGCCAGGGACGGCAAAATTTGGACTGGGGAAATTGGGGAGGTTACTTTCTGCAATTCTTTGGGGGTTGATCGCAACGGCAGGAACTTTGAAAGCGGCGAGTGTGGATATCGTCGCCGATCCGAACGATCCCAACGTCATATCTAAAGCCGATGTGCTGCTTTATTTCGGCCACCACCTTGCCGAAATCGCCGCCGGCATCGGACTGGGCGATGAGTTTGAAACCATCGCCAGGGCGGCTATCCGCAATAAATGTTTTGGCGACAACTTTTATATCCTCCTGGCAATCCGCAAGGCTAAAGATGGCAGGGCGGGACGCGAGTTTGGCATCCTGCATTGGAAGTGTTTAAGGGAGATGCGCAAGCGACCGGGTGAGACGTTGGATATTCAGGCCGGCTGGGCGGCGGCGACGATAGTTAAAAACCGCGCTCGGTGGCAGCGTAAAGGCGAGCCGGGCGGGTTTATCGGGTTCCTTGCAGACAGGTATTGCCCGAAGAAAACCGACCCGGCGGGTAACGCTAACTGGAGGGTAAACGTAACCTACTTCACCGCAAAAATCCGCGGTTTAAAATTCAATAAACAATAGAACATAGAACATCGTCAATTAAAAATTGGAGATTTTTATCATGGTTGCAACGGCATCGGACATATCGAAGGCATTGGATCGGGGGATCGAACAACAGAAGCGGGCGGTTCTTTTTGACGGGCTCAACGCCGCGGATCCGCTGGCCGAATCGACTAAG
>VRUF01000372.1 GCA_019456245.1 Planctomycetota bacterium
ATAGGTCTCTGCTATGGCCCGCTTATGGTGTTGGGCAGTTACTACATTCAAACACAAAAAATCAGTTTTGTGCCGTTTTTTGTCTCAGTAATCAGCGGATTGAGCGTTTTTTGTCTGGCTGTCCTGAATGAAATACCAGACTATTATCAGGACATGCTGGTTGGGAAACGAAATCTTGTGGTAAGGCTGGGAAAACAAAAAGCGATCCTGTTGTTAAAGCTGGGCCTGGTAAGTGTGTTTGTGCTTTTGATTTTAGGGGTAGCTCTAAAAACGTTCCCTGTTTTGGCCATCTGCGGTGTTGTAACAGTTCCCTGGGTCCTGAAAAGCATAAGAGGCGCCGAGAAAAACTATGATGATCCCAAGGCGTTTCGTTTTGCTGTAAATACGATAGTACTTTCACATATTGTGATCGTCCTGTCTTTGGGTGGAAGTTTTCTGAAAGGTTAGAGCAATTCGTCATCCGGCAATTTTTGGATTGCATTTGTTGCCGGTTTCCCTACACTTGTTTTTATGGTTAAAACGCATAAGATACAGGTTTCTACTGCGGGTGGTTGTCAGATTATTGATATTACTTCGCAAGCCTTGGCGGCTATTGCCGAATCCGGGGTGCGGGATGGGGTTATTACGCTTTTTAATGTTGGGTCCACTGCTGCTGTTACCACTATCGAATATGAGCCGGGGCTGGTGAATTATGACATCGCTGCCGCTTTTGAGCGTATTGCGCCGCAAAACGGTCGGTATGAGCATGAGGAGACGTGGCATGACGATAACGGGCATTCGCATGTTCGGGCGTCGCTTTTGGGGCCTTCGCTTACCGTACCGATCGATGAGGGGCAAATGACGCTTGGGACGTGGCAGCAGATCGTGCTGGTTGAGTTTGATACGCGTCCGAGGAACAGAACCATAGTTTGTAAGATAATTGGGGAATAATGCTATGATGTATAAAACGGATCGGCGGCGGTGTGGTGGGTTTCTTGCGTTGGCTTCACTTGTCGTTATCGCTATAATGGCGATACTGTATTTTTTCCTGTTCTCCAGCATGTTTAACATCTCAGCACCGCCTGGTTCCAAACCGCGAAGTTATAAAAAACCCTGGCACGATGAACATTTGATACTTGGACCGGATAAGATCATCGAAGCGCCAAAAGCACCAAAGCCTGACTTCAACAAGTCCTTTACGCTGAAACCGGCTGTGGCACGCGAAGGCGCAAAACGAGGTGCGATGGCGCTGAACTTTTTAGAAAACGGTGTAGTTAATGGTTCGTGGAAATGCACCTATTCGCATGAGGACAGGCACTATACTTACGAGGCAACTTTCGCGGGGAATATCGATGTGGAGGTTATGTATTCGGACAATGACGGTGAGGATGAGTCGCAGCTTTACTTCATTACAAAGGGCAGCTATGTCAAGGACATATATACAGATCGGAAGAGCGTCG
>VRUF01000117.1:0-3608 GCA_019456245.1 Planctomycetota bacterium
TCGATCATGACCCTTGCGGCATATTTTGCCATGAGAAAATAACCTGTAAGATTGACCTCGTTGGCAAAACGCCATTTATCGACGGGCAAATCCACAAGCGCCCCTGCCGGGGCAACACCTGCAGCATTTACAAGGATGTCGAGGCCGCCAAATTGGTCGATAATTTTAGTAAAACCAGCCTCTACACTTGCCTGGTCCGTGACATTACATTTGATTGCAACTGTATGCGAACCGGCGATCTGGTTTTGTATATCCTGCTGGGCTTGCAGGGCTGCTTTCTCATCGATATCAGCAAGAGCTACCATAACACCTGCGCGGGCAAGACCGATGGCAATGCTTTTTCCCAGGCCGCTGCCGGCACCTGTAACTACAGCTATGCGGCCTTGAAGGTCATCTACGCCAACACCTGCCGCAAAAGTTTTTCTAAAGGTCTCTGATCTCCACTTGTTGATGAAATCCTGCTGTCTTTTATTAAGGGCCGCAATCGAGCCCAGGCGATCTGCATTAGTGCGTATGAAAAGCGAACTTGTCACAATGTCCCTGACAGTGATTGCTTTCATTTTTTTGCCCGCTGCGAACAGTCCCAGGCCTTTTACCAGAAAAGCTATCGGAGGTTTTTGCCCTTTGTCTATGAACGCACGGATTTTGGCGGTTATTTTTTTAGCATCAAGGTTTTCCAGCCACAACGCCGGACCGTTTGAATAAAACAATTCATCGGGAGTCAAAACACCTCTAAGCAACCTTTTGCAATCTTTCCTCCGCAGAAAAGATGCTATCGTGTCATTTGTGAAATAGCTGACAGAACCATAGTCACCGCAGGCATCGTAAAAGGCCTTTCGAATTCGCATCGCCGCTTGCTGTATCCTGATGTTTTGTACCGGCCTGGCTTTGACAGATGTCGGGTGTTTTAGACGGTCACTACATTTTTTTGTAACTTTTTTCGTAAGCTGCAAAGAACTGTTCGGACTGGATGCTGAGATAAACAATCCGTGCTTTTCCAGGAAAATGACCTGCGGTTTTACCTGGAAGTTCTCTTCGTATTTTGCCGTTAGTTCCGTTATCTTTTTCGCCAACATATATCCGGGATCGGCATAAGGTACCCACAGGAACGGTTTTTTTAAGTCCTTAAAAAGCCTTTCGAGTTTTGCTTTGCCGCCTTTGGCATTTACATATGCGCCTACCGCACTTGGATGCAGATGTATCACACATTTACCGAGATAGGCATGTAAATGTGCTTCGACTGACGGACGTGAGCCATCGGTGACATTGTCATCGCAGGCCAAAAGAAGCCGATTTACCACTTCCGGCTCACGGGTATGAACCGGCAATTTAGCGAGCGACTCGTCCTGCATTAGTGAAATAACGGGTGCAAGCTTTATTCTGCGCCAACCCTTTTTGGGATTCATGTCCTTAAGTGCCGTACCGCTGGCCTTTATGTACATGAATTTTCCATCGTCAGTCTTGATCGATGTGTTACCACCGCCACCCTGAACAAAAGAAGGGTTCTTACCCGCTGCGTTAGATATCCTGATGAGATCTGCTAGTGCTTTGTTCATTTGTTGTAACTCCAAAACATGATTATTACTTTAGCTGTTAGCTTTTAGCCGTTAGCTTTTAGCTTTTAGCTAATGTTGCAACCAAAAGCCGATCCTCAGCCTCTTTCGTCCATAATCGCCCTGAAAGAGAGTTGGCCACCTCCGGCATTTTATCTGCAAGTTCCTCCAGCCTTGTCAGCCCAAGGTTCTCAACAAAAGGATAAACTATGATCTTGCCCGGTATCAGGTGGTTCTCGACTGCGCGAATTCCATCGACGGCACCGTCGAGTCCGCAGATCGCTGCAACCGAAATATCCGTATCAAGGGCGCCGCTTTCGACCTTGGCTAAAACCGTCTTCATATCTTTCAGTACAGATCCGCTTGTGCCGATTAAGTAAAGGTGCTTTTCGATATAAGTATTAAGATCTATCGCACCGCTGACCGAAGCAGGTATTCCGGCAAAAATATTTATGATCGCGTTTTCAGATGAGTCCAATACCGCCTGTGTTACCAGTTGAGGCACCGGTGCCATAAGAGCGGTATAATCGAATGCGACTTCTGGTGTTTTTTCTTTTGGGTTGTACGCTTCGTATTTGACGTTGTTCTTCCGGGCCAGCGGGATGACCATTTCAGTTAATCCTGCAAGTCTTTCATTGTCAAGATCACCGGCAAAAACCGTAATACCTTCAACCCCCTGGCATATATTTCTTATTACATGCATCACACCCATCGGCCCGCCTGCACCGATAACATTTATTTTATCGCCTTTTCTGATCTCACCGGAATTCGGAATGTACTGCATCGAATCGGCCGGGTCGCAAGCCGTTGTGCCAATGATTCGAATGCCGCCGTAATGCACCCTGCCGACCTGAGTTACGACATCTGAAGCAAACTTATCGTTGCAAAGAACAAAATTGATCAAACCCCTTGCCCCGATCTTCGGAAACAGGCTTTCTGCAACCTGACCATCGCTGCCGTAATATATAATATCGTCATAAGAGGCGTCTTTTAACTCTGAGACATCACTCTTACGGACCAGGTCAACGGCGATATCTGTCAGTGCCTGGGATTTCGATATGACGGTTATCTCCGAGGGTTTGCCGTATCTGGCGATAAAAGCGAGAAATAATTTTTCGTCGATTTCCCTGTCTGCAACGACCAGCATCTTTCCGCCAGCCTTTATCGAGTTGCGCTCATTGGCTGCATACGAATGCTCTACGCACGCCCATGGTTCAACTAAAGCGACTGCTGACGCACTAAGCTCTTCAGAAGCCGGAATAAGCAAGCAATCGCCCGCCGGCGAAGTGATCACCCTTTGGTCCATTAAGACATACTGCTGCAGGCCGCCTTCGAAATTGTAACCGAAAGACGCGTTGGAATTGGTGTTTGGCAGCCAACGATAGTCTGTCTGGACGAGGTAACGGCCGCCGATATTTATTTCTGTTACCTTATCACCGATCTGACAAACTCTTACCACCGTCTCATGGCCGGGCACCGTGGGTTTTTCTGCCGGAACATAGCTTGGTATTTCATCTAAAATTGCAGTATCAATGCCGGATTGAATATTGCCTTTGCGGCTGTGGGCGGAAAACTGCTTCAAAAGTTTAAGGTCGGAAAAGCAAAGCCCTACCGCTTCTACCTTGCAAAGTATTTGATAAGGAGCGGGCATATGCATTTTTTTATTTTTGTTTAAAATCAGTTCATCAGGGCCCGTTAACTGCACTGCTTGCTGTGTTTGGGGTATTTCTTTGCTCATTGTATCCTTCTAGTTATTAATCTTTTCCAAAATATCATCAGGCGTGATCTTTTCATGGCCTTTGAGTTCACTTAACAAATTTTCTCTGCCGGGGGCCGAATACTTCCCAAGTTTTTCATAAAAATCGTTTTTATCCGCGGTTTTGGTGAAATTCTGCTCGGCCCAGTCGCTTACGTATCCAAGGCCCAACTGTTTTTGCAGAACAGAATGCGCATAAACTATATGAGCGCCTTTGAGGAAAATATGCGATAATGGCGCAATCTCTTCGGATTTAAAATCATCGACAAACTTAAGGGACGGGCTGTTCATCTCCGTGC
>VRUF01000117.1:3618-4891 GCA_019456245.1 Planctomycetota bacterium
AGGTCCAGACTTTCGGCAAGATCTACGATATGATTTAAATTAGCCAGTTTGTCATCCTTTACTCCCGGTGTAAAATTTCTGTCAGGAATAATATTGATCGCGGCAACCCCGCTGCTCATTGCAATCTTCAGCAGCTTTTCAATTTCCTTTTCGCCATCGCTAAAACCGCCAAGCCATGTAAGGGTAGGAATTCCCCCAGCGGCAAGAATAAAATCATTAGTTTCAGCCATCGTGGGAAAAGACCCCTCGCCGGGTTGAACATATCCGACGCCGCCTCGCTTCATGGTCTTTGCCCGGATGGTTCCCTGAAGCTCAGCGCCTTCGAACTGTGCCGGATCATCGATAGAAAGGGCAATCTTTTCTTTCCAGAACCTGACAAGGGCAATGTCATCAGTATACATCGAACGGGCCTTTTTCGCATAAGCAAGGCATATATGCCTTTCGGTGGCATTGCCGGAGGGCGTCAAAGGGCACACATCTTTTTCAAAATCCAGTTCGACAGGACTGAGATATTTATTGACTCTGCCGATCAAATCACGATTGCGTTTTTGAGCGGTTTCTTTTAATCGGTTTTTGAAATCTACAAAAGCCTGCGGTACCTGACTTTCCGTAAAGCCTACTCCCATATGATAAGTAATACCCGGTTCGCCCGGGGAGGTCATTTCCTTATCGGCGAATTCCGGGACAAAAACACGAGTCTCCATCCCGACAGAACCTTTAAGGGAGATCAACTTTGCGGCGGCAAGAAATTCTTCCAGACCGTCGAAAACATCGAAGTCAACAATTCCGGCAATCGCCAAACCTCTCCTTCGCGATAGCCATGCTATTTTGCAGGGAGAATAATTACATGCGTTATAAGAATAGAAGCTGTGAATATGCAGATTGACATCTGAACCGGTTTCAGAAAATTCCACCAGAGACAGCAGTTCTTTCAGGGCATCTTTTCTTTTCGAAATATCGAAACTGTCAAGCTGGAGCTCTAGTTCCTGTATCCTGTTATCGCACATATTTTCCTGTCTGTTACCGGTTAAAAATATTTTCAATTTTTTTGTATTGCTCATCCCACAGTTGCCCATCCTGCGGCAAATAAGTCTTCACTTCGAAAGAATTGGCAATAATTTCTCTTGCCTTCTGCAGGGAGGCGATCTGGCCGTTTGCGATTGCCTGCATGATAATGTTTCCGCTTGCTGTAGCCTCGATGGGGCCGGTGACTACTTTTTTTCCCGTGGCATTTGCAGCAAATTGGCACAACAGTTCATTCTGTATTCCGCCG
>VRUF01000117.1:4901-8978 GCA_019456245.1 Planctomycetota bacterium
ATATGCAAAACATCGATGCTGCCTTCGCTTATCTCTTCGAGTTTTTCTATAACCCAGCGATAGTTTAGCGCCAGGCCTTCCAAGACGACCCTTACTATCTGTCCTTTGCCGGCGATAGCGGATTGGCCGTTGGCGGCGAGGTATTTATTGATCCTTTCCGGCATGTTGCCGGGTGCGAAGAAAGAGTTGTCATTGGGATCGATCAATGCCTTAAAAGGCTCGGCGTCGTGAGCCATTTGTGCGATCTGTGAATATGACAGCTCGTCGCCTTCACTTTGCCATTGCCGTTTACATTCCTGAACAATCCAGAGCCCCATGATATTCTTGAGCAGGCAAATGGTATTTGCGAGGCCGCCTTCGTTGGTGAACTGATATTTGTAAGTTTCCTCATTGATGGCCGCATCGGGAATCTCTATGCCAAGCAATGACCATGTTCCGCTTGACAGGTATGCCCATTTTTCTTCCTTGGCGGGAACGGCGGCAACGGCACTTTGGGTGTCATGTGATCCGATAGCGATAACGTCAATGGGATCGGAATCGAATTCTTTTGCCAGTTCATCCTTGAGTTTGCCGACAACGGTACCGGGGGCAACTACCTCGGGCATAAGTTCGATCGGAAGAGCAAGTTTATCGAAAATTTCTTTGGACCAGTTTTTGGTGCTCATGTCCATAAGCTGCGAGGTACTTGCAAGGCTGTATTCGGCGAAAATCTCACCGCAAAGATAATATGAAACAAGATCGGCAATGAAGATCAGCTTACTTGCCTTCTCTAAAAGCTCCGGACGAAAAGTCTTTGCCGCCAGCAATTGATAGACCGTATTGATCTGCATGAATTGCAGGCCGCTATTGTCATAAAACTCTCTTTTGTCCATGAGGCCAAAAGCTTTGTCCATCATTTCGTCGGTTCGGCTGTCCCGATAGTGGTATGGGTTTTCGATGAGATCGCCGTTTTCATCGATAAGACCGAAGTCAACTCCCCAGCTGTCGACGCCGATACCGCAAACCGGGCCGGCGGCGGATTTAACTGCTTTAGCAATACCAATTTTGATATTGGAAAACAATTTGGCAAAATCCCACCGCAACGAACCGTCCTGCTTGATCGAAGCATTGTCGAAACGATGTATCTCTTCAAGCTGAAGCCTGGAATCGGAAACGGTACCTAACATAACTCTGCCGCTGTCGGCACCTAAATCCACAGCAATATATTTTTTTTCGTCCGACATGCTTACTCCTACCAAAAATAATTAGTAGAGGTTCCCTTCAGTAACAAGTTTAAGCTATTTCCTCTTCAAGGTAAAGCTTAATGCATCGCAGGAACTGTGCAGCCAAGGCACCGTCTACAACTCTATGGTCGCTGCAAAGAGTTACTTTCATCATCGGTTTTACACCTGTCATCCCGTTTTCTGCTACAACTTCTTCCTTAAGCCCCCCTACCGCCAATATCGCTGCTTCCGGAGGGTTAATGATAGCTGTGAATTCATCGACGCCGAACATGCCAAGATTCGATACGGTAAAGGTTCCCTTGCCGAGACCGACAAGTTTGCCGCCTCTGGCCCGGGCAACGACCAATTTAGTCTCTGCGGCGAGTTGCTTCCAGTCAAGTTTGTCCGTGTTTAATACGACAGGGACAATAAGGCCGGCATCGACGGCGGTAGCAACTCCGATGTTAACATCCGCCTCGTACCTGATCGTCTCTTTCATGAACTTGCTGTTGACCGCAGGGTACTTTCGCAAAGCAAACGCACACGCCTTGACGACGAGGTCGTTGACGGAGACCTTCTCGCTTTTTTCCTTGCCCTTGTTGATGCCTGCGCGGAACTTCATCGCCCTTGTCATGTCGATTGACATCGTAACATTAAAGTGCGGCGTATCTCGGAAGCTGTTCTGCAGATTGATGCCGATTGCACGGCGCATTTTTGTAAGTTCAACTTGGGTACCGGGTTGAGGCTGGCCCTGGGCGGGTGTGTAATCCATCGTTGGTTTGTTCTTGGCATATTCAATTACGTCTTCGCCGATTACCCTGCCATTAGGGCCGGTGCCCTGAATAGAATATATATCAACGGCCAGTTCTTTTGCAAGCCTTTTGGCATTTGGCGATGCAAACAACCTGCCCTCATGCAATGAGGTGCCTGTAGAGGCAGCTTGAAGGTCTTTTCGCAATATCTTGCCATGTGCGCCGGTTCCTTCTATCGTATCTAGGTTAAGGCCTGTCTTTTCGGCTATCTTCCTGGCAAGCGGTGTGATCGTTGTCTTTTTTATTTTATAGCCTTCGGAAGTTTCTTGCGCAGGCTTTTCTTCGGGCGCTTTCGCCGAAACGGCTGGCTGGGTTTCTATCTCGGTTCCCTCGGCACCGATGAACCCTATCACCTCACCGACCGGGACCATATCATCGACTGCAACTAGCTGCTGCAGGAGAATACCGGCGCCGGCAGACTCTACTTCCATTACCGCTTTATCCGTCTCGATCTCAAGGAGCACATCGCCTTTTTGCACTGCATCGCCAATGGCTTTGCACCAGGTGACTATCCTTACTTCTTCTGTGGTTTGATCGGGTATCGGAATCTTTATTTCAATTGCCATATATAAAACTCCACTCTGCTAAGTTTACTGTATGCTTAACACTATTTGCCCAACATTGCAAGAACCTGCCTGCATACTTTCTGTGCGTTCGGCATGAACTCGGCTTCTAACGTCGGGGCCATCGGCGGCGGACATTCGTAAGATGCGATCAATTCTATCGGAGCATCGAGATAATCGAAAGCTTTTTGTTGTATCTCGAAAGCAATGTGCTCGCCGTAACAACCGGTTCCTGGAGCCTGAGAGATTAGGGCCGCATAGTTGGTCTTCTTGACCGAATTGACAATAGTATCGACATCGAGCGGAATAAGGCTTCGAATGTCGATCACCTCAGCGGAAACGCCCTTTTCTGCTAACAGATCGGCTGCCTGGGCTGCTATCTTTGCCATGTAGGAATAGGCCATGATTGTGACATCGGTGCCTTCCCTGCGAATCGCGGCTTTGCCGAACGGTACAAGATGGTCGCCGGCCGGGACCACATCCCTGTCACCGTAAAGGAGCTGATGCTCGAGGAATATAACCGGATTGTCGTCACGAATAGCTGTTTTCAAAAGCCCCTTGGCGTCGCCGGCAATTGAAGGGGCCACTACTTTAAGCCCGGGGATCTGCGTGGCAATCGCTTCAAGACTTTGTGAATGCTGACCTGCATAACCCTTGCCGCCGCCGATAGCCGTTCTGCAAACCATCGGAACCTTTGCCTTGCCGCCAAACATGTATTTATTTTTCGCAGCCTGGTTGCCAAGCTGATCCATACTCATCAGAATAAAATCAATATACATAAGCTCTATCACCGGGCGCATCCCCGTCATCGCCATACCAACTGCCGAGCCGCAAATCGCCGCTTCGGAGATCGGAGCATTAAACACGCGCGTCATGCCAAACGTCTCCACCAAGCCCGCCGTTGCAGCAAAAGCACCGCCGTGTTCGGCAACATCTTCGCCGTAAAACACAACGCGCTTATCGCGAAGCATCTCTTCGGTCATAGCTTCGACGATAGCTTTTCTGTAAGGCATTCTGCCCTTGCCGTCTCTGGCGTCTTTCACCAGTTCCTTATCGTAATCGATAGTCTTAAGATCGTGGGAAACTTCATCGCTTGTACTGTCAGAATACATCCCTTCGAGTATCGTCGACGGATCGGGGAAATCGCTCTTGGCTGCTGCGATGGTTATCTCTTCCATCTGCTCGTAAATATCTTTTTCGATCTGCTCAAGCTCATCGGCCTGGGCAATACCGGCTTTAATCATTTCATGCTTAAAGCCGCCTATGGCATCTTCGCATTTCCAGGCGTCGATCTCTTCTTTATTGCGATAAAGGCTCTGATCGCTCAACGAGTGCCCTACATAACGATACGTCATCGCCTCGAGCAGTACGGGCCCTTCGCCTTTGCGGCAAATTTCGGCGGCGCGTTTTACTGCGTCATGAACAGCAAGCGGATTCATGCCGTTAACGACCTCTGCATGCATTCCAACGTCGTTATACGCCCACCCGCGCCTTGCGATA
>VRUF01000373.1 GCA_019456245.1 Planctomycetota bacterium
GGGGCAGGCCGTACCAAAGGCGACGGACGAAAACACGTACGTGATCACATACTCCATATCGAACACAAAACCACTGAGGCACAAAGCTTCTCAATCACACGCTATATCCGTAACAAGCTTTTGCGGGAAGCTGGATCTCGGCGACTTCCTTTCCTCTCTATAACGTTCGTTCGTCCTCGCAAAGAAACTTGGGTGGCTATGCCGTTATGGGTACTGAGTACTTTACTTGATGAAGAGATTGAATTATGAAATACCTTCGGATGCATGCTGTGTTCAGTCGAGGAAAACGTTACCGTTATTTGCTTCGACGCCGAATCAGTAAAGGCAATAAAGTTTTTTTGATTATTGGCTTGAATCCTTCGACAGCAGACGGCACGAAAGACGATCCAACCA
Source organism: Planctomycetota bacterium (assembly GCA_019456245.1). GTDB lineage: Bacteria > Planctomycetota > Phycisphaerae > Sedimentisphaerales > Anaerohalosphaeraceae > VRUF01. Next base: position 394 of record VRUF01000373.1, read on the forward strand.
TCAGACGTTGCGCTGGATTCGCCGAGCGCATGGACTACGACATTCTTACAGTGGTCAATCTCTTCGCGCTTCGTTCTACCGATCCTCACAAACTCAAACAGACAACAAACCCAATCGGTCGCCTTAACGATGCTTGGATAGTGAGAGTCGCCCGTAAAGCTCACAAGATTGTCCTTGCTTGGGGGGCCGGAGCCGATTGGGCACCAGAACGCAGCAACCAACTTTTGTCGCTCTTAGCCCACCACGATCTCTATTGTTTCGGCACCACACAAAGCGGCGCACCCCGACATCCACTCTATCTACGTAGCGATGCTGAATTGAAACGCTACAGAAATGAGTTTTCACAATGACACGAGAAAGAACTTGGACTGCGTTTCTATATCTTCTGTTGCGGGACCATGTGCCTTTGCATGTAGTAGCAGAGATCATACAAACGTTGGAATCGAAACCTGTGGATAGTAGTCTGTTTACCAACAACGGTCTACACATGTCAGCAAATGACTTCATGCAAAAAATAGACTCACTATGAGCTACGTATGGTACGATGAAGTGCTCACTTGGTTTGGAATGGAACGCGTCTCGATTCATGTCTTATATGACGACAAGCGCGTATTCAAGTTCCCGTTTCTCTGGAAAATCCCATGATGCCAGAACAAGAGGCGGCATTTGCGCGGGGAGAAACAGTTCGCGTACAAGCTAACATTCGCCAAGACGAATGGATTACCATGTACACGACACTCGTTGCCACGTGGTGGTGGCAGGCATGGCATGACCAAGACATCGTTCGGATCGCAGATTGTGCGCGTCGTTGGATTGAACTGAACTTCGTGAACAAGGACACGTCTAACAAGGAGGTAAAGAATGCCAACACCCGAAATGAAACTCGTAGAGAGTACGAACATCTGGGAGATCGGTTACGATGCCGAGAATCGGAAACTTTGGATTCGCTTCAACGAAGGTGGAACCTACACCTACGATGATTTCCCACCCGAGATGTGGACAGAATTCCAAGCGGCAAGTTCAAAAGGGAAATTCTTTTA
>VRUF01000118.1:0-8405 GCA_019456245.1 Planctomycetota bacterium
TGAGCAAAGCGAAGTCCCGATTTCACATTTGGAATTCGCTTTTACCATTTAAATGCCACGCATCCACTCAAGCTCTTCCAACCAGTGCACCGCTATTATCGCCTGATCTGCAAGGTCGACAATACCATCCTGATTCAAATCGCCCACAAGTGCCCACAACCCGCGACTTGCCTCAACCGTCCCGCCATAAGCACCAATATTGATCCGCCCGCCGTTTTGCATGGGCTCATCTGCTGGACTCATCGTCGGATCGCCCGTATTTACGCATGGACTGGTTATCTCATCTATTACCCACAAATCGAGATCTGGCATGTATCTGCCATACTCCGACAATAAATGCCAAGCGCCCCCACCACCGTTAGCAAACAAAGGTGACTCGCTGATATTGCCTTCGCCTGTCGCTTGCTCTTGTCGCTGGATGCAACTGTAACGATCCCCCAAAAAAATGCAATAAAAAAAAGGGCCGAAAGCAATTCGCCAACGACCCTGTAAGTTGCATGTGTTGAAAGTTATGCCCCGCGGTTTTGCCTGCCGAGGTTGTGCGGGACTTTTACTTCTGTTGACGCTGTGGCTTCGTTGCCTGCCCCATCCGTTGCCTTATAAATGATCGTATAGACCCTGCCGTCCTTTTCACCGGCATCACGCTCGGCTCGCAGGAATATTACGCCGTCGGTCACTTCGATATCGCCTTCGCTTTCCTGGTTGCAGGTAATGGAGACTAATTCCTTGGTAACTTCTCCGCCACAATTGTCGCTTATGTTGAAGCTTGGAGTAACCTCAACCATCTTATGATTCACCGGCCAAAGGGTATCGCGGTCTACGCTGACAGTAAATCCCGGCCGAGTATCGTCAACGACACTAATAACAACATCATTCGGTTCAGAATCGTTGGTTCCGTTATTAACGATCAGCGTAAACAAATACGTATCTAATCCAAGCGAAGCTTCAACCTGCACCCCCTCATCAAACAACTCACCATCATAATACCAACGATACGTAAGCTCATTACCCCCCTCATCAGAGGACCCCGACCCATCAAGAATGACCAAGGCCCCACATTCACCATCAGCAGACAAAACCATATCCAACCCAGCATCAGCAACAGGAGGCACAGACTCAGGTGCAATCGTTATACCATAGGGACCATCAAGGTCGGAATGAATGACGACCACATCAGTTCCGTCAAGATTGGCTGAATATAGCTTACCTGTACTCTTATCAACCCAGTACATCTTTCCGTTAGCAGTATCCAGAGAAAGACTGAGAGGTTCATTCAGTCCGGTTGTTACAATATCCTCGGCCTCGCTGCCGTCAAGATTAGCACGTTTAATATTATCCTGGATATAGTCAGACCAGTAGATTTTACCATTGGCGACATCGATCTCCAAACCAGCAGGATATAGAAGTTCGGAACTGATGATTGTTTCAATTCCAGTTCCGTCCAGGTTGGCCCGGCTGATACTATGGTCAGATGAATCTCCCCAATAAATTTTCTCGTCTATTAGATCGAGCGTAAGACCTCGTGGGTCACCCAAATCGGTAATAAGCGTCTCAACATCACTTCCATCGAGATTTGCTCGGGCTATTTTGTTGCCAGAATATTCCGTCCAATACATCTTTCCGCTTTTCGCCTCAAGTGCAACATCAACCGGCCCGTTCGCCGAAACAAGATCATCCATTTGCGAACCATCAAAATTGGCTCGCCGGATTACGTTATCTCCCCAACTTGCCCAGTACATCTTACCGCCAACAATATCCAATATCAATTCGAGTGGACCATTCAAGCCTACCGAGATCACTACTTCCACTTGCGATCCGTCAAAATTCGAACACATGATCCTGTTCGCACCATATTCTGACCAAAACATTTTACCCGTTGGCGCAATATATGCCTCGACTAAAACAGCCTTCTCAGCAACTACAGTAACACCGCCTTCCGTAAACTCTGCATAAACCGTCACATTGACAGGAGAATCTACAGTGTCAGTCACAAAGACTCCACTCTGACTGATACTACAGTGATCCGCAGGATCAACAGACCAGCTAATGGAATTTGTTACGTTGCGAATAGCATCGTTATCATAATATGCAGTAGCAGTGAACTGTCCGGAACAACCACCAGCCACTTCATTAGGCCCGGAAATCTCAAGACCAACCAATTCTGATATAGATAGGCCAACCAACCGCGGATAATCATCGGGTAACATATACCATACATTATCAAAATCCCAGCCGGCATTAAGGAAGGTTGATATTGCCTGCATTTGAAGCGTAGTTTTGCCAATTCCGCCGTCACTGGTTGCCATGCCGGATGTTTCAACATCCCAGAAACTGCTAGCAACACTGCCCTGATAATTCCTGCCCACCAAGCCGCCTACATAATCACCAGAGCCAGAAATCAAACCTGTTGAATAACTTCCTGTAATACTACCACGATAATTCCAGCCTACCAGACCTCCGAAACCTTCTTCTCCGGCGACCAAACTGGTCGAATAACTACTGGTGATACTGTGACGATTAAGCCCGACCAACCCGCCAACAGAATATTTTCCAAATGCTGAACCAGTCGAATAACAGTTTGTGATGCTACTTCTGTTATCATTAAAACCCACCAAACCACCGACTCTATTATTACCGGAAACCGAACCGTTAGAATAACTACTTGTGATAAATCCGGCATCATTACAGCCAACCAAGCCACCAACTGAAAATACACCAGTAACTGAGATATTCTCTAAGCCAACATTTTCAATTACTGCGTCTTGTTCCAGTCTTCCAATAAGGCCCAGATAACTTCCGCCGGAAATACTCATATTGCGAATTGCAAAACCGTTGCCGTCAAAGTAACCGTTGAAAGTCGGAATGATTGCAGTTGTCCATTGTATGCCAGTTAGGTCAATATCTGAAGTCAGCTTATAGTATGCACTGATGTCATAATGTTGAACAGCACCGAGTTGGGCAGCATTACTTATCAAATAAGGACTGCTTTCGGTGCCATCACCACTTAGAGCGACAGGGATGTATCCATTAAAGAAACTAAACACGGGGTAACCTCCTCCGTCAGGCATCTGCCATGTTTCATTTGTACCATTAGCAGTTTCACCAACAAAATCCCAACCAGCACTAACAAAAGTATTCTTGTCCTGCATCTGAAGCGTAGTTTTGCCAATTCCGCCAATACTAGTTGTCATGCCGGAAGTTTCAATATCCCAGAAACTGCCGGTTATACTGCTATGATATTCATAGCCAACCAGACCTCCGGTATTGGTCAAACCAGAAACGGAACCGGTCGAGTAACAGTTTGTTATTTCGCAACCAACAGTACCTACCAGACCACCGACACGGTCTTCCCCTATGACCGAGCCTGTAGAGTAACTGTTAGTTATAATGCCATGAAACTCTCCCGTTAGCCCCCCTACTTCACGTAAACCAGAAACCGAACCCGTTGAATAACAGCTCGAAACAATACCTTCAACATCACTGAAGCCCACTAATCCTCCAACAGGAGAGCTTGACCCGGAAACCGAACAACTGGAATAGCTATTGATGATACTTCCGTAAGTAGTGCCCCCAGCCAAACCTCCAACAGCACCTGAACCGAAAACTGAACCATCAGAATGACAGCCAGTTATGATGCCGCGATTACTACCAACCAGACCTCCAACAGAACTCGTACCAGAGACATCAACTGTTGCGTAACTGTTTGTGATGCTACCGCTACTATAGGCAACCAGTCCTCCAACAGAATTTCTTTCGCTAGTTACCGTACCTGTCACATAAGCATTCTCAATGCAACCCGAATTTCCTCCAGCTAAGCCACCGACAGTCCTATATACGCCAACTACAGATATATCTTCTAAGCCAAGATCTTTAACCACAGCATTTTGCTCCAGTTTTCCAAACAGGCCTAAATCACCACTTCCGGAAATACTCATATTACTTATGACAAAACCATCACCATCTAAATTGCCGTTGAAGACTGGTATGATTGCTGTTGTCCATTGTATGCCAGTCAAGTCAATATCTGCGATTAACTTATAATATGCACTTTTGTCATAATAGAAAACCGCGCCCATATCTTCAGCATTACTTATAAGATAAGGACTATTCTCGCTGCCGTCACCACTAAGGGCTACGGGAGTATACCCACTAAAGCTGCTAAGCACGGGATATCCACCTCCATCAGGCATCTGCCACCTTTCATGTGTGCCATTGGATGATTCATTGATGAAATCCCAACCGCCATTGAGGAACGTATCTGCATCTTGCATTTCAGCGATGCTTTTGCCGATCATTCCATCAGTATCAGTCATGCCAGATTCTGGGTCGTTGATACCTGAAGTGTCAATACACCAGAAACCAAACGTAAAGCTAGTCGGCCCAACAACACCCACTAAACCGCCAACATCGCTGCCAGATGACTCAACAGAGCCGGTAGAGTAACAATTCGCAATAGCACTGTCAGAGTCATTCCCGCCAGCCAATCCGCCGACAATACCGTCAGATGCTTTGACCGAGCCAGTCGAATAACAATTAGTGGTAGTGCTGTAATAACTATTTGAGCCAACAAGACCACCGACAAGACTTGAACCTGACACCGAGCCTGTTGAATAACAACACGAAATATTTCCGCCACGATTGTTGCCTGCAAGGCCACCAACATATCGATTTGAGGAGGCAACCGGGCCTGACGAATAACAATTAGCTATAATCCCAAAAGAGTTGCGGCCCACTAGACCACCAACATATTTACTTGAGCCGGAAACCGAGGCAGTCGAATAACAGCTAATTATAATGCCCCCGTTGGCGCCGGCAAGCCCACCAACGACAGTATAATAGCCGGCGACCTGGCCTGTAGAATAACTGCTTGTAATATTACCATCATTATCACCAACAACTCCACCGGAAAAAACCCCTGAGCAGCTAACTGAGACATTTTCAACTCCGAGATTTTTAATAAAGCTATCATCGCTCGTTTTACCAAAAAGACCACAATAATAAGCTCCATCGACTGTTAGATTTCTGATAACATGGTCATTACCATCAAAAACACCTGAAAATTCTGTGCCATCAAAAGGATAATAAACATTACCCCCAGCAATCGGAGCCTTGGTGTATGTTCCCATGCTGGTTAGATCGATGTCATTTTCCAGACGGGTGTGTACTCCTTCGGCCCAGTAGTTTGTGTTGGCGCAAAAAGCCTGGAAGTCAGTTAAATTATTGATCAGATAAGGATCACCGGCTGTTCCGGAACCAGTGAGAGTGCCGCTTGCAATCGTCAATCCTGCAAAACCAGAAACTATTAAAACCGTTAAAACAATAAGCCTTTTACCCATTTTCTTCTCCTCAATCAAAACAATCATAAGAAACCGGCATACCGGACACAAGTCTAATGAGGGATTTAAAAAAGATAGCTTTCAATACTTAATATAACGAATAAGCACCCCGTTTTGGTATAAATAATCTGTGATTATGTAAAAAACCCTCTCGTAGGGATATTATTTAGTAAAAACCGGCTCTCCGACAGGCTAAATGGGGGCAGGGGTAAATTAAATGTCCGGCGGATATTTTTGGTAAGGAGAGAATAAATGGGATCCGGTCCAATAGTGTTCGGCACGGATTTTGCTGTATCTTTTTCCACTCCAAGATTAATGCTTACCTTTTTTATTCTAGTGTTATTGTTTGCTGGTATTTTGGTACTGTTGTTTTCCATCCTGTTTTTTCTGTTATGAATTGTGCGAACTGCTCAGATACCTTTTCTTCTCCGTGTACGACGAAGATGTTTTTGGGGCCCTTTGTCAGTTCTGTGAGCCAACTTAGGAGTTCGTTTTTGTCTGCGTGACCCGAGAATCCGTGTATCGTTGCGATGCGTGCCTTTACGGTGTACTTCTGGCCCAAGATACGTACTTCTTTTTCGCCGTTTACCAGTCTGCGTCCCAGAGTTCCGAATGCCTGGTAACCTACGAACAGGATTGTGCTTTCCGGACGAGTGATGTTGTTTACTAGATGATGCTTAATTCGGCCGCCAGTGCACATTCCTGAACCGGCTATGATCATGACAGTTCCTTTTATCTGGTTGATTGCTTTTGACTCTGCGGTTTTGCGGGTCATTTTCAGGCCTGAGAATTCGAACGGAGAATGATTGTCGACGAGGAGTTTTACCGTTTCTTTGTCGAAGAGTTCCGGGTGGTCCTTGAATACCTCTGTAACTTTGACTGCCATCGGGCTGTCGAGGAATGTCATGATGTGAGGGATTCTCTTTTCCATGGTTAGTTCGTTTAGGTAATAGAGCAGTTCCTGTGCCCTTTCGACGGAGAAGCTCGGGATTACGAGATTGCCGCCGCATGCATGGGTGGCGTTTATTACTTCGCAGAAATCGTCTTTTACGCCGGTGTAGCTTTCGTGTACGCGGTCGCCGTATGTCGATTCAATTACAACATAGTCTGCGTGATGGAGTACGGTTGGGTCCTGAAGGATTGGGCGGTCTTCCCGTCCGATATCGCCGGAGAATACGATGCTTCGCGATTCGCCGTTGATATCAGCTTTGACCCTGATTATCGAAGCGCCGAGGATGTGGCCGGCGTCGTAGAAAGTTGCTTCGATACCGTCGGCGATGTTTACCGGTGTTTCGTAATCAACGGGAGCAAGTTGAGGGAAGCATTCGAAAGCGTCTTCCTGGCGATATAGCGGTTTTACTTCGTGCGGGACGGAGCGGCCCTCTTTTTTGTGGCGTTTCTTTTTGTACTTGGCATCCTCTTCCTGAATGTGTGCGGAGTCGAGCATGATGATCTTGGCGATCTCGGCTGTGGCGGGGTTGCAGTATATTTTGCCTTTGAAGCCTTCCTTTACGAGTTTCGGGATGAGGCCGCAGTGGTCGAGGTGGGCGTGTGTCAGGAGCATTGCATCGATCTCGGCAGGCGGGACGGGGAATGGATCCCAGTTTCTGTGCTTGAATTCCCGCTCCTGGTAAAAGCCGCAGTCGACAAGGATTTTTGTGCCGTTTACTTCGAGGAGATGTCTTGAGCCGGTGACGTTTCCGGCAGCGCCGAAGAAGCTGATCTTTAATTCCATAGAATTCCCTTTTGATCTTTGTTATCAATTGCCATTTTGACTACAATACCGCACGGTCATGTTTGATAATAGCATATCAGGGCATAAAAATCAATAATTTGTTTTGAATAGGATCAAATTGGTGGTAGAATTGGTGTTATAGATAATATTTGGGGATTGGCGTTTTATGGATGTTATAGACGGAAAAAACTGTTGCGATGGCTTGGATTATTGCAGGTTTTCGGTTGTTATTCCGGTTTTTAATGAGCAGGATGGGATTAATTCGGTTATTTCTGATGTGAAGGCGCAGGCGATGGGGGAGACTTGCGAGATCATTGTTGTTGATGGGGATGTAGATGGTGGTACTGTTGGGTGTGTTGAAGATGAGGGGGTGATCGGGGTTTGCTGTGAGGCGGGTCGGGGAAGGCAGATGAATGCGGGAGCGAAAATTGCCCAGGGAGAAGTGCTGCTGTTTCTTCATGCTGATACGCGATTACCCGATGGGGCATTTGCTGCGATTTGGGATGCTGTTGGCGATGGCGAATTTATCGGGGGTGCGTTTGAGCTTGGGTTTGATTCGGCGCGGTTTATTTACAGGATGCTCGCTTATTGGAGGAATGTTCGGGGCCGTTTGTCGAAGGTGCCTTTTGGGGATCAGGGAATATTCATCCGTAAGGATTACTTCGAACGGATTGGGGGGTATGCTGAGATAAGCTTTTTGGAGGATGTGGAACTGATGCGGCGGATCAAGAAAGATGGGGGGAAGATACGGATATTGGGCGAGCGTATTACGACATCTGTTCGGCGATTTGAAAAGATCGGTGCGCTGCGCGGTACGTTACGTAACGGGGCTATTTTGACGATGTATTATCTTGGGGTTAGCGCGGAACGACTAGCCAAATATTACAGGAGCGACGATGGCAGAGGCAAATGACGGGCGGATGAGTTTTCGAGAGACGGTCGGTTGCGGATCGCTGTGTTTGGAGAAACTTGAGACGCTGCAGATCAATCTTGGGAACCGGTGTAATCAGACTTGCAGGCATTGTCATGTGCAGGCTGGGCCGAATGGGACGAAAGTTATGACGCGGGAGACTATGGAGAAGGTGCTTGGGTTTGTTGGGCAGCATGGCGGGCTTGTCGCCGATATTACGGGGGGGTGTCCTGAGCTTAATCCGGATTTTGCGTTTTTTGTGGAAGGACTTGTTGAGCGATGCGGGCGGGTTATGACGCGGACGAATCTTTCGGTTTTTTTTGAGGATGGGCTCGAATGGGTGCCAAGGTGGTATCGGGATAAGGGAGTTGTGATCATTGCTTCCCTGCCATGTTATACGAAAGAGAATGTCGATGAGCAGCGA
>VRUF01000118.1:8415-8943 GCA_019456245.1 Planctomycetota bacterium
GTGGGGCGGGGGTGTTCGATAAGAGCATACGGGCGATCAGGATGCTGAACGAGCTTGGGTATGGTGCGGACGATGGGATTGAGCTGAATCTTGTTTATAATCCGGGGGGTGAGTTTTTGCCGGGACCGCAGAAGGAACTTGAGGCGGATTATAAGGAGCGGCTTTTTGCGGAGTATGGGGTTAGGTTTAACAATTTGTTTACTATTACTAATGCGCCGATCGGGCGCTTTAAGCAGTACCTTGAGGCTAATGGGAAGCTGGAGGAGTATCTTGATTTGCTGGTGAGGAGTTTTAACGCCGATGCCGCGAAGGGGATAATGTGCAGACAGCTTTTGAGTGTTGACTGGCGCGGGGTGATGTATAATTGCGATTTTAATCAGGCGCTTGATATGGCGATCATGGATTCGGATGGCAGGTGCGTTATGATCGATAATATCGAGGAGGTGCTTGGCAGGGAGATCGAGATCGTGACGGGTGAGCATTGTTTTTGCTGTACGGCAGGGGCAGGTTCGAGTTGTACGGGAAGTG
>VRUF01000119.1:0-5306 GCA_019456245.1 Planctomycetota bacterium
CTGTAACCCTTGACGTTGTCGGCGCCTCCGATTTCGATAGTGCCATCGCTGGAAAGAGTGATGTCGAAATCTATAACCCTGTAATTTTTTTCGGAAGGGTGAAAAAGTGCTGTGGATTTTTCCTTTATGATGAGCTCTTGGTCGTTAGTTAGCCAGTCAACGTTCATCGTAAGTAAAAGTTTGCCAGATGGCAGAGACTTATGATCCAGTTTTTTTACGTCCCAATGAATATTGTCATTCATCCATCCGTCGGCAATTTGTTTGCCGTTTTTCTTGATCTGGTGCCATGCCCACCAGATACCATGATGGTGGAGATGGTCGGCGGGGAAATCTGCTGTCAGGACATTTTCCGACAGATCGTAGACGGGGTGGAAGTAATGGGAACGGCTGTGCTTTTTTGAATTAGAAATTTTTTGATAAGCGCAGACTTTCTTTCCCGCTTCTGAAATTTCCAGGGATGTTTTGGTTTCTGTGACGGTGAAATTGCAACCGACAAAACATAAGGATGCGGCGGTAATGATAAATCCTATTAGCATTCGTGTTTTCATGTCATATCCCATTGAAAAATCTATTGGTTATTTTCAAAAAACGATCATATACCGTTATATGTCGCTTCTCGACTCTGTTTTATTGCAGACGGGCAGAAAATTCATTTTGTCAGGAGGTCGAATTGTTTTGGGCTCAGGCATTGTCTAAGCTGCTGTAGGGCAAGGAGTTCGATCTGTCTGACGCGTTCTTTCGAGAGGCTTAGTGTTCTTCCGATCTCTTCGAGCGTTTTTGTTTTTTTTCCTATGCGGTTTCCTTCGAGTCCGAAATGGTTTCTTATAATGTACTGCTGGCGTTCGTTGAGGTTGTCGGTTATTACCTGTTCGAGACTTTTATGAGCACGTTCGACGGCTGCGATGTCGGCGACGTTTGCATATCTCATATCGTGTTGGATATTTGCCATGTCTGCGGAGGTTGGTTTGTCCAGCCTTGTTGTTTCGGCTGGGATATTGTGTGCGAAATCTTTTGCGATAGCCCATGTTGCATAAGTGCTGAAACGATACCCTCTGGCATAATCGAATTTTTCCACGGCGCGCATCAGCGAGAAATTTCCTTCGCTGATAAGATCGGGCATTTGTGCCCCGGTTCCCATGTGCCTGTTTGCGATACTTACGACAAGTCCGAGGTTTGCTTCGATGATGATTATTTTTGTTTCCTCAGCGAGTGTAAGAGATCGTTCGATCTGAGTGATCAGTTTACCGGAGGGATTTGGAAGCTTGATCTTTTTCAATCCCAGCAAGGCAAGATGTTTAAGGTAGTTATATCTGCGGAACAACTCCACTTCCTGCTGTCGGTTTAGTAGGTAGGCTTTCCTGGTTTTAAGGTCGGCGATAAGTTTGTTGCTTTCCGTGAAGATGATGTCGGCAGCGTTGTCGTGGAGAAATTCGCTGCTGTCTATGTATTCGATCTTTTGCCGCAGCAGATTTTTTGCTCTGCGTTGATTTATGATCCTGTAGATGGAACTTTTGCTTCGGTGGAATGTGGCCATAAGTTCGGTTATATGGGTTTGCTGTTTATGCAAACGATAGATGAGTTTGGCCTCTTTGGGCTTTATCGCGCCGGCCGGTTTGGAGAAGATGCTATTGCCGGTTTTGTTTTCGTGATCGATGAGCGTGTATCGGATTGTCTCCCGTGCTCGTTTTGTTTTGTCGGCGATGCGTAGAATTACCTGGTACCTGCTAAGGTCGGTGTTTTTCGCAAAGTCGATTGCGAGTTTTACGATGTTTTGTTTTTCTTCGCCGGTGAGTTGGCTGAATTTACTTGCACTTGCGATCAGTTGCGGGTTGTTTTCAAAGAACCTGTCGATGTCGGACTGGAGAAAACCGAGACCGCGTTTTCCGTCGGCAAAGATGAAGGTCATTGCGGTCAGGCCCTTTTGTCTCCACCTGTGAATAGTTTTTTCCGATACTGACAGACGTGCGGCAAGGTTCTTAATGCTGCAGATGGTTTCGTCCTGCTGGCTCGTGGAAAGGGCTAATTCCCTGCTGAGCTTTGTCATGAAGAGCTTGAGGTCGTGGGCAAGTACGTATCCCTTGACGGAGTCTGGGTGATCGGTACTTTTTGGCCTGTATGCAGTGATCTTAAAGCAGATGAACTCGAATGGATACTCGCGGTCATCGTCGATAGATGCAGCGAGGTCTTTTGCGGCGTTTAGTTGCTTTTCCTTTTGTTCCCGTGGAGCAAAGCGGAGCTCCTGAAACAACTGGTCAAGCAGTTTGTTCAGTACACGTGCCAAATCGCGTTTCCAGACTAATCCTAACCATAACCTGAGTCGTTCTTACCAGACGTCTTCTACAGTGCTGTCAAGTCCATTATACCCCTTGTCGTGCTCAAATCAAGCGGAAATAAAAAATTTCTTAATTAGCCAAGTGTCCGTAATTCGTGAGTCGTGGGTCGTCAGTCGTGGGTCGTGCCAGAAAAGCCATAAGTATGACAGGGTCGCCCTCCATATTCCGGAAGATATGGATTTGGAGGGGCTCAACCTTACGCGGGTGCTTAGGTTGGCTGGGTTATAATGAAAACTTTGTTCTCCAAATTAGTACGTAATTGCATAGGTAACCAGAACAACATATGAAACATTTAACAAGGATGCAATTACTGCCAATTTATTTATTTTTTCTGAGTATTTCTTGAAAACTACGATTATCATCACAACTGATAGAAGTTAAGGATAAATATGATAGGATTGCTACTACTGGTACAATAGGTCGTGGTAATATTTCTGCCAAAAGAGCATAACACCATGGAACAAAAGCCAATATTAGCGAAGAAATAGGTAAGTTTAATTTATTCATTCTCATAGCAACACCTTTCGTTTTTATTGAATATTATTCTACCGTTATTATAGACGCTAATATATGGGGAATGTTACAGGAAAAACAGGATTTTTGGGATTTTAGTGCAAAAAAACAGCGTCCATTTCGGGACGCTGTTTGGGATGAAACCTAATATATTTACACGTCCTTAGAGGAGTGTTTTTGCTATGTCTACCGCTGTTGCCGCGTCTGGAGCATAACCATCTGCGCCGATCTTGTCTGCGTATGCCTGTGTGATCGGTGCTCCGCCGATCATGACCTTTGCAGTAATGCCGGATTCCCTGATCCCCTTTATTGCCGATTCCATGGCTGGCATTGTTGTTGTCAGCAGGGCGCTTAGGCCGATGATCTGTGCTCCGCATTCTTTGGCTTTTTCAGCGAATGTCTCCGGTGAAACGTCTACGCCGAGGTCGGTTACGTCGAAGCCTGCTCCTTTTAGCATCATGATGACGAGGTTCTTTCCGATGTCGTGGAGGTCTCCCTTAACAGTGCCTACCATAGCCTTGCCGAGAGGTTTTACTCCGGCTTCTGCGAGCTTTGGTTCGAGGATTTCCATTGCCATTTTCATTGCACGGGCGGCGATGAGTACCTCCGGGATGTAAACTTCATTGGCTTTGAAACGTGCGCCGATATAATTCATTCCGCAGATGAGCCCTTCTTCGAGTATCTCAGCCGGGGCCATTTGTTCGTCGATCGCGGCCTGTGTTATTTCCACTGCGGTTTTCTGGTCGCCTTTAATTACAGCTTCGCTCAATGCTTTTAGATCTGCCATGTTACCTTCCCTTAAAACCTAGTTTAGTTACAAGTGCTTAGAAAGGTACCATATAACGGTTACTGGTATGAAAATCAAGTGAATTTTGTGACATTTAACGTATTTGTGGACGTAAAGCCTGTAAACCTGATACGTGAATCCTGCAATTATGCCACTTTCTCGAAGGTGAATCTGAAATTTTCCGCGTCGACCTTAATTGTGTCCCCGTCGTCGAATTTTCCGGCTAGCAGTTCAGTAGCGAGGCGATTTTCGATTTTTTGCTGGATCGCTCTCTTTAGAGGCCTTGCTCCGAATGCCGGGTCGTAACCTTCTTCCATTACCTGTTTGCGTGCGGCATCGGTGAATTCGACTTTTAGCTTTCTGCCCTTTAGGCGTTCGGCCAGATTTGCGAGCTGGATGTCGACGATTTTTTCAAGGTCATCTTTACTGAGGACTTTGAATACTATAGTTTCGTCGATTCGGTTAAGGAATTCCGGGTTGAGGGTTTGCTTTAGCGCGTCTTTTACATGTGCTTCGATCTCCCAGTCTTCGCCTTCTTCCTCTGCCATCTCCATGATCTGATCGCCGGCGAAGTTGCTGGTCATAATGATGATGCTGTTTTTGAAATCGACGGTTCTTCCTTTTCCGTCGGTGAGTCTTCCGTCATCGAATACCTGTAGGAGCACATTGAAAACATCCATGTGTGCCTTTTCGATTTCGTCGAGGAGTATGACCGAGTATGGTTTTCTGCGAACGGCTTCGGTGAGTTTTCCGCCCTGGTCCCATCCGACGTATCCGGGAGGTGCGCCGATGAGCCTTGCGACGGAATGGCTTTCCATGAATTCGCTCATGTCTATGCGGACCATGCTGTTGGGATCGTCGAAAAGGAAATCGGCGAGCGCTTTTGAAAGTTCTGTTTTTCCGACGCCTGTAGGTCCCAGGAAGAGGAATACGCCGATTGGTCTGTCCGCTTCGCCGAGGCCTGCGCGGTTTCGTCTTACCGCGTTACAGACAGCGGTGACTGCCTCGGTCTGGCCGACGACCTTTTCGGCGATGTATTGTTCCATGCTGGCCAGTTTCTCACGTTCTCCGCTAAGCAATCTTACAACTGGTATGCCTGTCCAGTTGGCGACAACTTCCGCGATCTGGTCGGCGTCTACTTCGTTCTGTATCATTTTATCTTTGCCATTGCTTTTGGCGAGTATTTCTTCGGAGTCTGTCAGTTCCTTTTCAAGTTCGACGATCGTTCCGTATTTGAGCCTTGCGGCAGTTTCCAGATCGCCTGTTCTCTGGGCATCTTCAAATTCGGTATGTGCGTTTGCGATTTTTTCCTTGAGCTGTTTTATCTTGTCGATGCCGACCTTTTCAGATTCCCAGTGTAGGGTAAGTTCGGTGTTTTTCTCTTCCAGTTCGGCTAGCTGTTTATTGGTATTTTCGAGGCGTTTTGCGCTTGCCTCGTCGGTTTCTTTTTTAAGGGCTTCGCGTTCGATCTGCAGTTGCATGATCTTTCTGCGGATGTCGTCGAGTTCGGCGGGGAGGGAATCGTTTTCGATCCTGAGTTTTGAAGCAGCCTCGTCCATCAGGTCGATAGCCTTATCCGGAAGCCACCTGTCAGATATATAACGGTTGGAAAGAGTCGCGGCGGCTACCAGGGCAGAATCCGTAATTCTAACTCCGTGATGCGTGTCGTAACG
>VRUF01000119.1:5316-8816 GCA_019456245.1 Planctomycetota bacterium
TCCAGCGCGGCGTCTGTCTCGATGTATTTGCGGTATTCGTCGATTGTCGTTGCGCCGATACAGCGGAGGTCGCCGCGTGCCAGCGATGGTTTGAGCAAGTTTCCGGCGTCGACGGCGCCTTCGGCTTTTCCGGCACCTACGATGGTATGCAACTCGTCTATGAAGAGTATTATTTCACCGTCGGAAGTGGTTACCGCTTTTAGGACGGCTTTGAACCTGTCCTCGAATTCTCCTCTGAATTTTGTGCCTGCGATCAACGATCCCATATCCAGAGCGATGATGCGTTTGCTCTTTAGGCTTGCCGGAACGTCGCCTGCGACGATACGCTGGGCGAGTCCTTCTGCGATAGCGGTTTTGCCCACGCCAGGTTCGCCTATCAGGACGGGGTTGTTTTTCGTTCTGCGGTTGAGCACCTGCATGCATCTTCGTATCTCGTCTTCGCGTCCTATGACGGGGTCAAGTTTTCCTTTGCGGGCCATTTCAAGCAGGTCGATCCCGTAACGCTCAAGGACCTTGTATTTGTCTTCGGGGTTTGCATCGGTAATTTTTTCGCCTCCGCGGATATCCTTTATCGCCGTTTCGATTTTTTTGCCTGTGATCGAGTTTACGCTCAGGATTTCTTTGGCGCTGCTTGGCAGTTCGGCAATGGAAATAAACAAATGTTCGAGGCTGAGGTATTCGTCGCCCATCTTATCTGCGCGGTTTTGTGCGTCGAGTACGGCCTGTCCAAAAGCAGGGTCGGGCATCAACATCTGTCCGGTGGATTGGGATTTCGGCAGGCGCGACAGTTCGCTTTCGGTCATTTCCCTGACCCTGGACACATTGGATCCGATCTTTTTAAGGATCAAAACGACAACCCCTTCTCCATCTTCCAGCAACACGCTTAACAGGTGTATTGCTGAAACGAAGGTGTTTGACTTTGCCATCGCCAACTGCTGAGCGCTGGCAAGGGCTTCCTGGGCTTTCATTGTAAATTTATCAAATTTCATAAGGACAGTTCCTTTTCGGTTCCTTTTGGCTTCGGTGTTATCGAATTTTGGCTGAAATCGCAAATATGAGATTTCTGCTTATAAATATAAATGCAAACGGCGTGCCCAAATATGAAATATTATGTAAGTGTAGTATTTTCAGGTAGTTAGCGACAATTGCCATTATTTTGTAGTATGCCAAATTGGCAGTTTGTCATGCGGTAACACTTTAGCTGTTAGCCATTAGCTGGCTTTATACGGTTGAAATGGGGTAATTTGGGATTCTTGTGAAATATCGTGTTAAGTACCTTGCGGATAAAACCGATTATAACGCGGATAAGACACTTTCATGGGGGTATTGTAATGAGAGTTGCAGAAAATAACGAATCTTTGCATTGTAAAGCAGATTCCGGATCTCGCCGGTTGCGTGATATCGAGGATCGAAACCGCGTCGAGGGTAAAGAAGCCCGGTTTATTGGGCCTTTGATATTCTATCTCTATGGCGTTATAAATCTTGGTTCGATACGGCGGATTTTACGGTTTCTGGCGTTTAAGCTGGAAGGGGGGCCGATCTATTCCGTTACGATTCGCCGGATATTCTCGTCATATCACGGTATTGAGATAGGAATGTACAGCGGCAAAAGCATGTTCACGCCGGGCAATTTCAAGGAAGGAACCAAGGTCGGCAGATACTGTTCTATTTATGATTCGGTGAGGGCTTTCGATGCCAACCATCCGATGAATACGAAGTCTACGCACGCGTTTTTCTATAACCCGGATCTTGGACACATTGACCGAGACATTCTCAAACGGACACGTTTGACTATCGGCAGTGACGTATGGATGGGGCATAACGTCATATTACTTCCGGCAGTAACATCGGTGGGGCACGGTGCGGTAATCGGTGCAGGTTCCGTCGTGCATCAGGACGTTCCTCCATACTCCGTTGTTGTCGGAAATCCTGCCAGGATCATCCGTTACAGATTTACGCCGAAAAAGATAAAAGAACTGCTCGAAGAAAAATGGTGGGAGCAATCTTTAGACGATCACAAAAGAGATCTTGCTCACTTTCACAAGCCCTTAGAGGGAGGCGAAGAGATCAGGTAATTTAAAATTAAGAATCAAAGATTAAAAATTAAAATTAAGGATACGGCCTTTCCGCCGTCGCTAAAGCTATGGCGAGACAGGTCGGCCGAGGTTGGTTTGAATAATCTATGATCGGGAGTAATTAATGATGAACGTAAAAACAGAACTTGAAGTTGCCCTGGCGATTTATGAGTTTGTTTGTGCAAATTTTCCACGTGCACGCAGTGATGACTTTCAGACGTCCGATCAACTCATCGAAAGCGGTGTTGTCGATTCGCTTGGACTCTTGGGCATTGTGAATTTTATTGAGATGACATTTAATATGACGGTTTCGGATGAGGATGTTGTTGCCGAGAACTTCGCATCGATAGACAGCATTGCTGCCTACATATTCAGTTCTGCTGGCGAGAGCAGTTTCCAGATCATGAACGATTAAGATAACATTTGCTCTATGCATTTGAGTAGAAAGGGGAAATCTATGGAAATGCATTATTTGCTTCATCACGTATTTACGAACTCTTGGCAGCGTGTTCCTGACAAACATGCTGTCATAGACAACCAGAGACAGTTAAGCTACTCTCAGCTTAATAAGCTGGCCGGCGTTCTGGCCCAAAAGCTTAAAGAATCCGGTATCGAGCGCGGCGACAGGGTGGCGTTTTTCCTCGACCACGATTGCAATCAGGCGATCTCGATACTGGCGATCTCTTCTTTGGGCGCGGTCTTTATCCCGGTCAACCGCCTTTTGCATCCGGACCAGGTAAGGCACATAGTTTTTGACTCTGGTTCAAAAGTGTTGATCACAACGCGGGAAAGACTTTCGCAGGTCACAGAGGTCATGGAGACATGTGATGAACTTAAGGAAATATTGCTGGCTGATGAACTTGACGGAGAAAATTATCTTGAACGAACTACGCCTGCAATAGAGAACGATCTTGCGGCGATTCTTTATACGTCCGGTTCAAGCGGCAGGCCCAAGGGAGTAATGCTTTCGCACAAGAACCTGCTTTCCGGCTGCTGGATTGTCTCGGAGTATCTGAAACTCCATGGCGAAGACCGTCTTTTGGGCGTACTTCCGTTGTCGTTCGATTACGGTCTCAACCAGTTGCTGACGATGCTGGCGCTTGGCGGTACTTATGTGTTTTCGAGCTTTAAGTATCCCAACGATATCGTAAGCGACCTTGTCAGGCACAAGATAACCGGCCTTGCCGGTATCCCTCCTATATGGGCGCTTCTCGTTAGATCGTCGCTTGAAGATACCGATCTGCCTGACCTTCGGTATATTAGCAACTCCGGCGGAGCGGTAGCGACCTCGATCCTCGATCGGCTTAGAAAAGCACTTCCTGAAACGGATGTTTTTCTGATGTACGGTCTTACCGAGGCTTTCCGTTCGACGTATCTGCCTCCGCACCAACTCGATGCGCGTCCGACTTCGATGGGCAAGGCGAT
>VRUF01000120.1 GCA_019456245.1 Planctomycetota bacterium
CAATGCGGTAATTGCTTCGCTTGGTCGGTTGGGCAAGTTTAAGGACGCCTGGCAGATCGTGCATCTTACCGGGCGGGGGAATTATTATAAGGTGAAAGCCGGTTATGAACAGGTTGGGTGTGAGATTCGTTATAAGCTTTTGGATTATTTTGACGATATGGCCGGCTTGTATGCGGCGGCGGATTTGGTGATCGGGCGCGCAGGTGCCGTTAGCATTGCAGAGTTCGCAGCCGCTGGGCTGGGGGTTATTTGCCTGCCCTATCCATATCATAAGGACAAACATCAATATTTAAACGCCGGTAAACTGGTTACCGCAGGCGCAGCGATAATCGTAGACGACAGACCAAATGCGCCGGCAAAAACAGCCAAAGATCTGGCCGATAATCTCGAAGAGATCATGGCCGATGAGGAGAAGTTGAAAAAAATGGCGGCGGCAGCAAAGGGAATCGCTAAGGTTGATGCGGCGGAAAAGATAGCAAAGAAAATCATTTAACCGCGGTTTTGTTTTTGTTGGTTTTGAAAAATATAGTTAAAGATGTTTTGATAGAATAACTTGTGAAGCATCTTGTTATAGTTCAACCACATTGCCTTCATTGTCAAAGTAGTAGATATTTTCATGCTTGAAGCCCCAGCTTCCTTCTTTTTTTCTGATATGAGGTTCAAATGTGAAAAAAGAGACCTGGCTTAATAAAGCATGGCACTGGATGTCAATGAAACTCCTGTTTTCAATACACTTTTCTATGCTATGGCCAAGGTTAGAATGGAAATCAAGGTTCTGGTAACCACATTCCTTTATAAAATCATTTCCAAATTTGAACAGTTGAGAAAACCTTGTATCAGGTGTTACAAATTCGGTCATTCTTTGGTGCAGTAAGGATTGGACAGCCAGGCCCTCTGAAAAAGCTTCGTTTGACGGCTCATAAGTAATTTCCCCATTTTCTACGACAAATGATCTGGCGCAATCGCCCCATACATCGCCGATACAAGGACTTAAGTCAACCGTAATTAGATTTGTACTGCCAACCTTTTCAAGTGACGGAACATATTGGCGTCCGGAGATTGACAAACAACTTCTAGTGCCCAATAAAACAAATGCGGGGACATCATGATACCAAGTATCAGGTGCACCGAAGTCACTCAATAGGCCTTCAGCTTTTTCTGCTATCGTTTTTTCGGTGTCCTGTTCCGATATAAGGTCTTTTACGGAAGCCAAAACTTTTTTAGCAATTCCTTGCACTTTCTTGTATTGCTCAAGCTCCATTGCACGTCCTTATGAGCTCTAACATAATAATATATAATACGATTTTTGCTGATACGGCACCAGTTTGTATTTTAACTGGAATTGTCTTGTTTTGTCAAGGGTTGTTGTTTATTGTTGGTTTTGGTGCGGAATGCTCTGAGGCCTTTTTCGGAACAAATGATTTTTACCCGTTTGTCCGTTCCGAATTAAAGCAACACGATGAGAAAATGTATGAACTGCTCAAAAAACTGTGAAAAAAATGGGGATATGGCGTAAATGTGGTTTTTTTTCTTGCGTTGGTTGTTTGGTTGTGTATAATTCGTGCGATTTAGTAATTTTAGGAATCTGTAATAATTGATTTTGGCATTAAGAGAAAGGGATTTTGATGCCGGCTGAGATTTTTGGGGCTGGGGCTATTATTGTTTCATTTTGTGTTACGGGGATATTGGTTACATTCCTGATGACAGAAAAAAAGACGCGATAGAACCCGAAACGGAGAATATATTGCGTATTTGAAGGCCTGAGGGGCTTGTTGAGGTTGGCGAAGAAAGCCGCATGGGCAAGACTTGCTTAGATGGGTTGAGTTCTGCTCCTTTTTTAGGAAGGATGAGAATATGGGCGTTAATTTTTTTGGGGTTGGTGCTATTATTGTTGCGGTTTGCGTTGCCGGGATATTGATAACCGTGATATTTACCCGTAAGAAGTGATTTGCGGGGATTTAGGGGGTAGTTGTTTTATTGCTGCGGGACGTCGAGGTCCAGTAGTTTCTTTCCGAATAGTCTTATTCCTATCAGTCCTAATGGTGCTGTGAAAATTATGGACAGAACCGCGATCGCCAGAATTGCCTCACCGTTTGGCAACCCTTTGCTTAGTGCAAGACCGCCCAGTGCGGCCTGGACGGTTGCTTTTGGCAGGTACGCAATTACACAGAAGAGTCGCTGCTTTAATGTAAATCCTGAAAATGCGGTGGCGATTAGCACTCCGAATGAACGGAATATAAGGCCGATTGATATTACGGCTAATCCTTTCAGGCCTACTGAGCATACGGTGCCGATGTCGACGGAATAGCCTATGAGTACGAAGAGGATAATCTCGGCGAATATCCATATCTTCGCGAATTTGCGGGAGAGTTCATGGGCAATTGGTTCAGCTTTTTCCAGGAGAATAAAACCTATCGTCATGATGGACAGTAATGCGGCGAAATGATATTTCTCGCCGATGTCAACGAGTAACGCGGCGCATGCGAGCAGGACCAGTGTTTTTTCTGTGGCTCGGAAGTTTTCGTGATGCTTTTTAAAATAGTGCGTCAGAACCAGGCCGGCAATGATTCCGGACAGGATTCCGACCGTGATCGAAAGCGGGATGCCCAGGGCAGCTTTTGCGACGTTTATCCGGCCGGTTACTGCCAGGGAGAGAAATATAGAAAAGCATGTAATCGCCAAGACGTTGTCGAGTGAGGTTCCCGCCAGGACGACGGTTGGGACGTTTTTTTTGCGGCCGTAACCTTCGTCCTTTAATTCGAGCATTGTGGGGACGACGACTGCCAGAGAAACGGCGGCGAGGAGGAAAGCGGTGATGGCAGAGGTGATATAATCGAATTGGAATACATAGTGGAATGCGAAGGTCAGGGCTCCGGCTTCGATTATGCATGGGCAAAAGCCCATTAGAATGGCTGTTAAGCTTGCTTTTTTCAGGGCGGCCTTGCTGATGCCGAGGCCTGCCCTTAAGAGAATGACTATCAATGCCAGCGATCTTAAGAAGCCGGCGGTGTCCCAGAGGGTTTGCGGTGTGTTGGTTTTGAAAACCACGGAACAGCAAATTCCGAGTATGACCATTCCGAGAACGGCTGGGAGTTTTAGTTTTTCCGCTAATTTTCCGAAGCACCAACCGCCAAGGAGGATAATGACGAATATTATGTTAAGGTTCATATAAAATGCCTTGATCAACACCGCTAATATTTGATCTAAGCAGTGTAATCTAATTCTCTAGGCAGGTAAAGACTGTTTTTTTGTAGACTCCTGCCGTAAATACCTTATAATTGGACATCGTTGGTTTTTCGTTTATTTTGAATGCAATCTATTTTGGAGTTTTTCATGGGTATTTATATTGGCAGGCGAATCGTATGGGGTTTTCTGGTTTTTTCGGTTTTGTTTGGATTTATCGGCGGCGGGTGTGAGGAAGGTGCTGCATCTTCCGGCATCGGGAAAGTTGTCCGCGGCCAGGGTCTTTTTGAGTATGAGCAGATCGAGCTTGGAAACGGGCTTACTGTTGTTACGCTTGAAGATTTTTCCACTCCTATTGTCGCTGCCCAGGTTTGGTATCATGTCGGTTCCAAGGATGAGGATTCCGAGCGGCAGGGTTTTGCTCATATGTTCGAGCATATGATGTTTAAGGGGACCGATCGGGTTGGCGACTCGGATCATTTTAAGTTTATTCAGCGTGTTGGCGGAACCGATAACGCTTATACGAGTTTTGATGCGACTGTTTATGTTCAGACGCTTCCGGCGAATCAGCTTGATTTGGCGCTGTGGCTCGAAGCCGAACGCATGAGCTTTTTGCGGATAGATCAGTCCACGTTCGATACGGAGAGGAAGGTTGTCGAGGAAGAGCTTCGTATGCGGGAGAACAGGCCTTATGGCGGGTTGATGAAGAAGCAGTTTGACGCGTTGTTTAAGGAGCATCCTTACCGGTGGACGCCTATAGGCAAACTTGCGCATCTTCGGTCCGCGAGCGTTGCCGAGCTTCGTCAGTTTTGGACCGAGAACTATGTCCCGAACAATGCTACGCTGGTAATCGTCGGTGCGGTGAAACATGCCGACGCCCGGAAGCTTGCCCAGGAGTATTTCGGTTGGATACCGCCAGGGCCAAAACCCAAGCGGAATAAAATAGTCGAAGCGGCGATCAGTGAGAAACGGTTGCTGGTTGTTGACGATGAGAATGCGCCGACGCCTCTTGTGGAATTGTTATGGCGGACGGTACCGCTTGGCAATAAGGACGAGCCCGTGCTCGATCTGCTTGGTGATATATTGGGCGGTGGCAACAGCAGCAGGTTGTATCGCGACCTGGTTGCCGAGAGACAGATCGCAGTTGGTGCCGAGTCATATACTTATAATCTTGAAGATGACGGGCTGTGTTCTGTTCAAGTTATACAGGCACCCGGTTCCGATGCTGAGGAAATCGTTGCGTTGATCGAGGAACATATCGCCCGTATTGCCAGCGATGGAGTTACAGAGGCGGAGGTGGCCAAGGCGAAGAACCAGATGCTTAAGCATATTGTGACGGGCAATCTTACTATCGATAGCAAAGCGAGGCTTTTGGGTACTTCGGCGGTTAAGATGGGTGATGTTTCGCGGGTTAATACGCGACTTGCCGAGATTCGTGGTGTAACGCGGGCCGATATTCAGCAGGCGGCGAAGAAGTATTTAAAACCGTCCAGTTCGCTGGTTATTATTGTTAAGGAGAATAAGGGCGGAAGTAAAGACAGCGAGGAAAGCGTGGTAACCGCCAAGCCTGAGTTGGATACGCCTAAGCCGGGGCGTAAGGGTGTTGTTCGGGGCGAAGATTTTCCGAAGGAAGCGCCTTTTGCCGAGCTTGTTAATTATAAGCCTACACCGGAGTATTCCGTGACGAAGCTTGCTAACGGGCTAAAGGTTATGGTGGTTGAAAATAACGAGGTTCCGTTTGTCAGTGTTAAGCTTGGGTTGATGGGTGGTGCCTGGACCGAGAGCAGGCCCGGAACGGCGTCGATGACCTTGGGGATGCTGACTAAGGGAACGAAAAAATATAGCGAGGGTCAGTTGGCCGAAGAACTGGAAAAGTATGCTATTTTGCTTTCGGGTAGTGCGCAGATGGATACAAGCCAGGTGCAGGCGAATTGTTTGAGCGAACATGTCGAACGTGCCCTTGAGCTTATGGCCGACGTGGTGCTTTCGCCGAGTTTCGATAAGGCCGAATTTGACAAGCTTCGCACGCAGGTTATTACGGGGTTGAAGATTCAGGAGCAGACGCCGCGATACCTTGCGGCTAAGGAATTGCGCAAACGATTATACGGTAAGCATCCTTACGCACGGACGGTTAAAGGCCAGGTCAAGGATGTCCAGGCGCTTACGGCCGCCAATCTTAAGCTGTGGTGGAGTAAGTGGTCGCGGCCCGATCAGGCGAGCCTGATCTTTGCAGGTGATATAAGCCAGGCGAAGGCGGTTGAGATCGCGGAACGGTATTTTGGGAAATGGAAGGTTGGGCTTGTTGAGATGGAATTAGTGATGGGCGATATTGAGGAAATTGAGGCCAGGCGGATATTTATCGTTGATATGCCGGGTAGTGCTCAAAGCGAGATACGTGTTGGCGGTGCGGGGATTACGCGGAAAGTGCAGCCGGAGTATTTTGTCAGCCGCGTTGTGAATAATTACTTTGGCGGGTCGTTTAACAGTTGGCTTAATGAGACGGTGCGGATTAAGAAGGGCCTGTCGTATGGGGCATGGGGCGGATTTTATGCTCAGAATATGGCGGGCGATTTCAGGGTAAGTACGTTTACCATGACCGCAAAGACGGCCGAGACCGTGAAGGTTTTGCTGGAAGAGATCGAAAGGCTTAGCGAGCAGCCGCCGAAAGAAAAAGAGCTGGAGGACACAAAGAGCTATTTTGCAGGGAGCTTTGTTCGGACGCGCGAGACGCCGCAGACGGTTGCCGAGGACTTATGGCTGATCGAATCGCAGCACCTCGGAGCCGATTACCTCGACAGGCTTTTGGAAACGATCGGCGAGACGACAGCGGCCGATTGTATTAAGTTTGTAAAGCAGACGGTCGATCCGGATAAAGTGGTAGTTGTAGTGGTAGGAGACGCAGAGAAGATAAAGGACGAACTGGAAAAAATCGCGCCGGTTGTTGTGGTTGGTAAATAAAATGTTAGGCTAGTTGCAAAGAAAATTATGCATTGTAAGGCAAACTTGCTCCCGGTTTCTTTTAATATAACAAATCTGTCCGGCTCAGTGGCCAGTAGATTTTCACAACTTTACCTATAATTTCGTCCTTGTGGATGGCACCAAAGTAGCGACTGTCTTGACTACGATATAGATTGTCACCTAAAACAAAATATTGATCTTGCGGCACTTGATATGATTTACTATTTTTCTGAAGATAAATAGCTCTATCCGAAACATTTTCTGGCGACCTCACAGGTTTTTCTTTTTTAAGAATTTTAAATTTTCTTTCTATCCCGTTGACAAAAAATTTATCATCCCAAATCTGAATATTTTCACCGCCAATAGCGACAATTCTTTTGCAAAAAACATAATTACCAGTTTTAGGAGTATCTTCTGGATACCTGACATTCTCAGGTGGCTTAAACGATATAATGTCACCTGGTTTGGGTTGATTATATCTATATATGAGCTTATTAATAATTATTCTGTCACCTGCCCTAATTGTTGGCTCCATACTTTCACCCCAAATGTTTGGGTGGCATTCATATATGTATCTGGTCAATAAGTATGGTGACAAGAAAGTTGTATTACATCTCATCAAAATAAATATTATGGCGAAAATCAAAAGCATTCTGTTGTTATATTTGGCTCTTACAGGAAATGACATGTTTACTTGAACGCACACACACATATGAAAAAAAAACATCAAAATCACACAAACAATCCTGTCAGGCAAAAAGATATCCAAAGCGAAGAACGTCAAAATATATGAAATTGCCAGACCTTTTTTGCCCTTATACCAATGGCCTAAGCCGGGGTAAAGCAGTGTCAGAAAAACTGCTTTCCATGGTTTTTTGTCTTTCGATGGTTTTTCTCTAAAACTATCAGTATCGTATTTATTAGTTAGCTTAAATACATCCACACAAATAAGAATTGGCAGAATAACCACACAAGACAGCCGTAACAGCAATGATATATAAAAAGGGATTTGTGTAGATATCATAGAGGTTGCCCAGAAGGCATAAAACAAACATATCAGTAGAAAACAAAATAACCCTCGGATATACTTGCCTATATATATTTGCCCCATACCTGGCAACATCCACGACAAGCACACCGCCAACCAAGGTTTTTTCGACGTTCTATATTTCTCTTCGATTAAATCTACCATACGTAAAAAGAATTGAAGCGTCAGACACCTATAAAATTAGTCATCCAGTCCGAATTCGTTCAGCCATTGGTCTGCTTCGTGTTCGCTTATTCCGTTTCTTTTTTCTTTTGGTTCCGGCATTGGTTTTTTCTTGTCAAGCTGTTCTATTAAGCTTAGCCAGAAGTAGTCTGCTTTTACCGATGTTGCTTTTCTTTTTTGGGCCGCTGTACGTATTCTTCTGTCCGAGCTTACTACTACCAAACCCTTAGGAGCCGAGGATTCGAGGATTTTGTCTTCTATGATGTCATCTGCTTCGCGGTCGGGGCCGGAGAAATAAACCTCCATGTTTGCTATGTTTGCCAGTTCGCGCTTGTCCGGGGGGCCGACACCGTCAAAGATAACCTGTGCGCGGTTTCTGGTGCGAATAAGGTACAGGGAGATCATTCGACATAAGGGTGCTTCGTCGAGATCTGCATAGGCAGAATCGATTGACTGAACCCATCTTAATAAATTGTATCCATCTATAATAATCGGCATAATTAAATAAAATTGTCTCGGCCGACCTGTCTCGCCATAGCTTTAGCAACGGCGGAAAGGCCGTATCCTTCATTAGACATTAAACATTAGACATTAATCATTTCCAACTGACAGACAAGTCAGTTGGAGTATCTTATTTCGCCTGCCAGTATTGTTTTCTTAATTTTTGCTGTTACCGGCCAGCCGTGGTATGGGCAGTTTTTGCTTTTTGAGTAGAATTTGGCCGTATCGATTTTATAATCGGCATTGGGGTCTATTATTGTTATGTCGGCCTGGGTGCCTTTTGTAAGCGTCCCTTTTTCTATGCCGATCACTGCCGCCGGCTTGCATGTCATCATCTCTATGAGACGGGGCCAATCTATTATTCCCGGTTCTATCAGTGCTTTTACGTAAAGCGCAAGTGCGCATTCCAGGCTTGCTATACCGAAAGGTGCCGTCAAAAATTCCAGTTCCTTTTCGCTTGTCAGGTGCGGCGCGTGGTCGGAGGCCAGGCAGTCTATCGTACCGTCTTTTATCGCCTCTTTAAGTGCATCGATGTCCGGCTGAGTTCTTAGCGGCGGGTTTACCTTATAGTTTGTGTCGTAGCCTGCGATTTCATCATCCGTAAAGAGCAGGTGGTGGGGAGTTGCTTCGCAGGTGATAGCAACGCCTTCGGCTTTTGCCTGCTTTATAATTTTTACCGAGCCGGCTGTGGAGATGTGCTGCCCATGGTAGCGGACTGTTGTTTTCCTGACCAGTTGAATGTCTCGCCAGAGCATCATTTCTTCTGCCAGTGACGATGTTCCGGGCAGACCCAGTTTTGCGGAATTGTACCCGGCGTTCATTACGCCATTCGATCCAAGTGAATCGTCCTGACAGTGCTGAGAGATGACGAGATCGAACATCTGGGCGTATTTTAGTGCGCGTGACATTACGGCGGCGTTTTGTACGCCTGCTCCGTCGTCGGTGAAACCTATCGCCCCTG
>VRUF01000121.1 GCA_019456245.1 Planctomycetota bacterium
GATCTAAGAAACCTAAGGCACCTGCTGCTTTTCCGAAGCAGGAGTATGATTCCATGATGGCGCTTGCAAGGTTGACGTCTACCTTCCTGTTTAGTGCGACAATGCTTCCGAATGCACTTACGACGTCGCCGAGATATGCCTTTTCGTAAGCGACGCAAATGTCAGCGTCTACCGCGGCACCGCAGGGATTGAGGTGTTTTACGACGATTGCAGCGGGTTCGTCAAATTCTTTTACAAGCTCAAAGGCTGCGTTTACGTCGAGGAGATTGTTGAAACTGATGGCTTTTCCGCCATCGAGAAGTTTTGCGTTTCCTACGCTTACTTCGCCGCTGTCTGCGAGTTTATAGAACGCAGCGTGCTGATGCGGGTTTTCGCCGTATCTTAGGCCTGCCGACTTTTGCATGGCAATAGAGACTCGCTCGGGGTAGTCGACTTCATTACGCTGGTTGAGGTATTTCGAGATTGCGGCATCGTATGCAGCAGTCAGTCCGAAGGATATTCTTGCACAATCCATGCGGAACTCTTCTGTGGTCGATCCGTTGTTAGCTTTCATCTGGTCGATGACGGCAGCGTACTGGTCGGGATTTGTGACGACGGTGACGTATTTGTTGTTCTTTGAAGCGGAACGTACCATGCTTGGTCCGCCAATGTCAATGTTTTCGATAGCTTCTTCGAGCGTGCAGCCTTCTTTGGCGATGGTCTGCTCGAATGGATAGAGATTTACGCATACGAGATCAATAGGAGTGATGTCATGCTGTTTCAATGCGTCCGCGTGTTCGGGATTGTCTCGAAGTGCGAGCAGTCCTCCGTGAATCTTCGGGTGTAGAGTCTTTACACGGCCGTTCATCATTTCGGGAAAGCCGGTTACCGCATCAATGCTGATAACATCTATTCCGGCGGCAGCTAATTGCTTTGCGGTGCCTCCGGTACTTATGATTTTAACGTCCATGTCGGCAAGGGTTTTTGCGAATTCGACAACGCCGGTTTTGTCTGAAACGCTAATGAGAGCTGTTTTGATCTTAACATCCATTTTAAGTTAATATCCTTTGCTATATGTGATTAATATAAATAATGCGAAAAACCGCTAATCCGTTATATAAAACTGCCCCCTCTTGATCTACTCTCTGGTTCCAATAGCCATAATCCTGCCATTGTAGTCACTGAGGAATATTTTTTCGTCTATGGTGTTTATTGCGAAGATGTCGACATTTGCAAGATTAACCGAAAAGAGCTTAACGGGCTTTTTGTTATCCATTACCGTAAGCCGGCCTGGTTTTTCGAAAACGTAGGAAATTGATCCGGATTCAGCCATCAGGCCCGTTGCTTTTGGGAGTTGCCAGAGTTTCCTGCCTGTTTGCTTTCCTATCGCATACAACCCCTTTTTGCCCGCATACTGATATATGAGCTGCTTTCCGATGGTTACGGGCGTTGTAAGCTTTTCTCCGGCAACGAAATCCATGAACCATCCATTTTGGGAGGTTTTCATGTCTATCTTGCTGACTTTTGCATTTGTGGTGCTGACGTAAAGCCATTTTCCTTCGGTTTTCAGGGGCGCTTTTATTCCTCCGACATCTCGCTGCCAGATGCGATCCGGGCTTTTGAGGTCGAATCTTATAATGTTTCCTGCGGCAGTTGAGACTATGAGAAATTCGTCATCAGCAATAATGGAATTAATCATGGAATCGTTATCTGCGGAAACAGCAAATTGCCTTAAATAGTCTTCGGAGCTGAGAGCGTAAAGCCATTTATCATCGCTAGCGATATAAAAGAAATCGGTATTTCGGACAGGAGCGAAGACAGCAACATCAGCAAGAGTGTCGAACTGTTTGGATTTTGTTATGCCTTTCAGTGCCGGGTCCATGATAAGGAGTTTTTTCCCGACCATAAAGAGGAGCTTGCCCTCGTAAAAAGTAGGTCCTAAGAGCGGTTGTTTGGCGGCTGCGGGCTGGAAGATGAACTCAATGGAGCCCTTTTTGCGATCTATAGCGTAAAAGTAGTTTTTGTCGGTAGAGACGTACAGGAGTTTGTCAGTGACATAAATTTTGCTGACCTTTTCATTTTTTTCAAGGGGCATAGGGTTTTGCCAGAGCCGCTTTAGTCCGGCTTGCTTTAGTATCACCGACGAAACCAAGGCCCCTGAGGTATCATCTTGCCCCCAGACATGTGTGAAATTGGCGAAAAAAAACAGTACTAAACAACCTGTAAACAAAATCAGTCGCCTTGCCATAATTAATTCCTGAAAAATTAGAACATTTCTTTTCCGCATGCGTTTAGCTCATGACAGAGAAACAAACTCTGCCAAATCAACGTCATGGGCATTTTCAAAAGCCTCCATCTCTTCAATCCTGTCTACGTCATCCTTTATTCGATTGACGAGTTTGAAGATGTAGGGCTTTCCCGCCAGCCTGTTGCCCAGGTCATCCAGCATCGGCTTCCAACTTCCACCGTATAGCTGGGCTTTTAGGACAACCAGCATCCTGTGCTCTTCAGAGAGGCCTTTGACAAAATCTGCAACGTCTTTGTCGACAGGCTCGGTCTGTTGATTTGAGTTTTTTTTGTACCCTTTGGCCATAGACACCTCGTACTAATCAATCCTACCTTCTTGTCGGCTGATTTGCAAACAAATTTGCCGGATTGAGGCCGTCAAAATTGTCAAATCGTCAAAAATTTGGTGTTTTTGCCTAAAAGGCATCTGTTTTATGAAATACTTGCAAAAATTCACCGCTTGAAACTGGTACCGATAGGATATGAGAAAAATAAATGCAAAAAATATGCGTTTAGGTAAAAATCCCCGAATTCGGGTTTTAATTACATAAAGTCCATCTTTTGGGTAGTCGATAAAATCTTGAGAGTTGATTGAAATTTGTATTTTTTGAGTGGCAAAATATTTTATTTTACATAGGGGGGAACCTATGAACGCATTGCTTGTCTATCCGCGATGCCCGGATGTTTTTTGGAATCTTAAGCATATCATGAGGTTTATGTCGCGAAAGGCGCTTCTTCCGCCGCTCGGTCTGCTTACGGTCGCAGCAATGCTGCCGGATTCGTGGAACCTGAAGGTTGTCGATATGGCTGTTACTAAGCTGACCGACGAGGATATCGGCTGGGCGGATATGGTGTTTATCAGCGGCATGTACGTCCAGGGTCGCTCTGTCAGAGAGGTAATAGATCGCTGCAAGGAATTGGGGGCTGTTACTGTCGGCGGAGGACCCCTGTTTACGGTTGAGGCTGAATCTTTTAACGATGTCGATCACCTGATCCTCGGCGAGGCGGAGATCACGCTGGAGATGTTTCTCGCTGATCTCGCCGGCGATGGCCCAAAGCATGTCTATAGTTCAACTGAATTTGCGAACATTAAAAAAACTCCGCCGCCGCGATGGGATCTTATCGACGTTAACAATTACGTGTGCATGGGTGTGCAGTATTCGCGTGGATGTCCGTTCGGGTGTGATTTCTGCGAGGTTACGAAACTGTTCGGCCATCGTATGCGGCTTAAAAGTGCAAGCCAGCTTATAGCAGAGTTCGAGAATTTATACAAGGCCGGATGGATCGGTTCGGTGTTTGTCGTTGACGACAACTTTATCGGCAATAAAGCGGTGGTTAAAAGTGAGATTCTACCGGCTATGACCGAATGGATGAAGCAGAGAGACTACCCGTTCTATCTGAATACGCAGGTTTCGATAAATATTGCCGACGACGAAGAACTGATGAGTATGATGAGTCAAGCCGGTTTCGAAAAGGTTTTCATCGGGATTGAGAGCACCGACGATCAGAGCTTACAAGAGTGCAGCAAGGTTCAGAATGCAAATCGAGATATGGTCGGGTGCGTGAAAAAGATACAAAGTTTCGGGCTGGAAGTTCAGGGCGGATTTATAGTCGGTTTCGACAGCGACAAGGCCTCGGTTTTCGAAGATATGATAAACTTCATACAATCCAGCGGAATCTTAACTGCGATGGTGGGTTTGTTGGCTGCGCCAAAGGGGACGGAGCTTTATAACCGGCTGGCCTCGGAAAACAGGCTGCTGGAAACGAGTTTCTGTGAAGATGACGAATATAAGGTGTCTTTCGTTACGAAGATGGACGCCGAAGACCTCGAAACCGGTTACAAACACGTGCTTTCTACGATCTATTCGCCCCAGTTGTATTACCAGCGGATGATGACGATGCTGAAAAACTATAAGCTGAGGAAGAAAAAAATTCGCATACGATTAATAGCACTGGAAGCGTTATGTAAATCAATTTGGCTGATTGGTATCTGCGGAAAAAACAGGAGGTACTTCTGGATGCCGCTTCTTTATGCAATGTTCAGACGACCACAGCTGCTGCATGTAACCATTTTCGCCTCGATGTGTGGCTTTCACTACCGAAAAATTTTTGAAGAATTACATGCTAAAAATTAAAAGGTTAAGCCCGCATTTAGCCTTTGACGGTTCAGGGTCAAGACAGTATGGTGGGAGTGAAAGGGGATGGTGTATATTATACGTTTAAATGGGAAATGTAATTTCATGAATACGTTAGTAACAACAGTATGCAGGTTTGTTTTCAGAAAAAGATTTCTGATTCCCCTAGCTTTGCTTATTATAGGGATTGCTTTATGGCAGATATGGTATTTCGTCCCTATCCCGAAGTATGTGCCTCAGGATGACCAGTGGAAACTGGTTTCCAAAGAAACAATTCGACCATGGGGCTATCCCTGTGTCTATACGAGATTTGAAGTAGCTAAACCACAATCTATTATTGCAATTCAACTCAAGAAGATAATCTTTGAACTTTACGAATGGCGGGAATTTGAAGAAGGGACATCTGAAAACATCATCGCTGATGTTAGAGCTGACATGATTAAACGTTTTAGAATATACGATAGTATGGATAGTCAGGGGAAAGCAGCTATAGAGAAAGCTTTAAGACAAAGGGTAATTGGGAGAATAGTACCGTATCATGGGTGGAAATTTGCTTTGCGTACAGAACTTCCCTTTGTGTTTTTCTCATGGCATAGGACAGGGAGTGCGACACATCACTATATTTCTGTTCGTTTGATTGACACTGGCGATAATAAAACCACCGTAGAACTATGGGACTTTACGGTGTTTAACCACTAAATGAAAACTAAAACCCCCCGGAGCCGATAACGACCACTTCCACTCACTCCCATCTTCCATCGCTACCCTTAACACCGCACCGCTAGCTGGTTATGAATGTTCCGGGTCCAGTGATGCCAGGCGGGCCATTTTTGCTATCAGGTGGGCTCTTTCTATATTTGCCTCTTCGCCTGTCTGAGTCGTCATATACGCACCTGCAACGACAAGGCTTTTTGCTTTTGCGACGGTATCTTCGATCTGCTTTTTGTCCATTCCCTCGAAAGTTGTGATATCATCAGTTAAAATGGCGAGATTATTCTCACTGATCCGGGCAAAACCGCCGTTTACGAGGAAAAACGCGTTTTGTCTGCCGGCGACATCCTTGACCTCTACAATGCCCATCGACAGGCTTAAGAGCATTGGGGCATGGTTTCGCAAAATTCCGCGCATCCCGTCATGGGCCGGGAGTACGACAAGCCCTGTCCTGCAATCGAGCAAAGACCCGGTTGGAGTTTGGATAATGCATCTAAATTTACCTGCCGACAATCCTACCATTTATATTTATCCGATCTATACCTTTTCCTGGACCTCTTCTACAACGCCTATGTACATGAATTTCTGCTCGGGGATGTGATCCCATTTTCCATCGCAAATCTGGGCGCAACTTTCGACCGTCTGCTCTGCGGTGACATATTTTCCTTCCATACCGGTAAACTGCATGGTTACCGTAAACGGCTGAGAGAAGAATCTTTCGAGACGTCTTGCCCTTGCGACGGCTGTCTGGTCGGCTTTGCTTAGTTCGTCTACGCCGAGGATGGCTATAATGTCCTGCAAGTCGCGATATCGCTGGAGGTATTCGAGTACCTGCTGGGCTACCTGGTAGTGTTTTTGGCCGACGACGTTTACATCGAGGATTCGCGATGAGCTTTCGAGCGGGTCGACCGCGGGGTATATTCCTTTTTCCGTGATGCGTCTTGAGAGTACGACCGAGGAGTCGAGGTGTGTAAAAGTTGTAGCCGGCGCAGGGTCGGTCAGATCGTCAGCAGGTACGTAAACAGCCTGGACGGAGGTGATGGCACCTTTTTCGGTCGATGCGATCCTTTCCTGGAGTTGGCCCATTTCTGTCGCAAGCGTGGGCTGATAACCTACGGCAGATGGGATACGTCCGAGCATTGCGGAGACTTCCGAGCCGGCCTGGCTGAAGCGAAAAATGTTGTCGATGAAAAGAAGCGTTTCGCTTCCGCTTATTTCGCAAAGATGCTCGGCCATTGTAAGAGCTGTTAAAGCAACCCTTAGCCTTGCTCCGGGTGACTCGTTCATCTGTCCGAATACGAGAGTTGTGTTATCGAGGACGCTTTGGCCGGTGTCGCCGATTTTTGTCCGCTGCATTTCGAGCCAAAGGTCGTTTCCTTCCCTTGTGCGTTCACCGACGCCGGCAAAAACCGAGTATCCGCCGTGTTCTGTTGCGATCCTTGCGATAAGTTCCTGGATGAGAACGGTCTTGCCAACTCCTGCACCTCCGAAGAGGCCTGTTTTTCCGCCTTTTACGAAGGGACAGAGCAGGTCAACGACCTTGACGCCGGTTTCGAACATTTCTGACATCGCAGAGAGCTGGACAAAATCGGGCGGGTTCCTGTGGATGGGTAATCTTAGTTTGGCGTTGACGGGGCCTCTTTCGTCTACGGGGTCTCCGAGGAGATTAAAGACGCGTCCGAGAGTTTCGGTTCCAACGGGAACGGAAAGCGGGCCTCCAGTGTCTATCACTTCCATCGAGCGTCTCAGTCCGAATGTACTGGAAAGAGCGATTGCTCTTACCCTGCCGCCGCCGAGGTGCTGCTGTACCTCGCCGATGAGTTCGGTAGTTTCGCCTTCAAAGCAAACTTTTACGGAAATTGCGTTATAGATTGCCGGTACGGTCTCTGCTGTGAATTCAACATCGAACGTGCTTCCGATCACCTGAATAATTCTACCTTTGTTCATATATCAGACTTTCATAACTCTGTAAAAAAAATCAACCGAACGTACCACCGATTATGTCGAGCAAATCGGAAGTTATCTTTCCCTGACGGGCACGGTTGTAATCCATGGATAAATCTTCTATCATCTCGTTTGCGTTGTCTGTTGCGCTTCGCATTGCAACGACACGTTCGAGATGCTCGCTTAGGGCTGCTTCTAAAAAACATTCCGACAAAACTGTGTTTACTATCATCTTTACGATCTCGCCGAATAATTTCTCCGGCGACGGGGAAACAATAAAATCCTCGAATTCGAGTTCCCACGGCCAAATAACGGTTGCGCGGGTTGTGAGGTCATCGATCAACTCTGCGACGGGAAAAACTGACAGGGTTTGGGGATGTTGGCTCGCAGGCGAGAAGAACCTTGTATACGCAACAGAAAGAGCTCCTATTTGGCCGTCTATGTATTGCTGCGAAAAGTCCGCACCGATCCGGCGTGCCTGTTCTGGTGAGGGGATCTCGTCAAAATCGGTGTATTTTTCGGCAATCGGAACCCCCCTGCCGTTTAGATAATTGATAACCCTGTTTCCTTTGGCATATACCTTTAGCTTTCTTCCGAAACGCCTTGCGAGATTAATATGTGTGTCGATGAGGCGGAAAATACCGGTGTTGTGTGAGCCGCATAGACCGCGGTCGCTTGCAATGACGATCAGAGCACGAGTGTCGGATTTGTTTTCGGTAAGGAGGGGATGGTTGATCGTATGCTCGGCAATAAGCATGAGGTAGGCTAGCCTGGCAAGTGCGTCGTAGAAATCGCGTCCCTGCTGCCATGCTCCGTAGTGCTGGCGGTATTTGACAGCACTGATGGTCTCCATAGTGTGGGTGACCTTGCTGATGTTTTCAGCGGCACGTTTTCGATTCAATATTTGACGGGTTGAAGACATTGTTATTAGCCGTTAGCTGTTAGCCATTAGCCTTTAGCCTTTTTATTTTCCGAATGAGAATTTGTATATCATTTTGAAGGCGTTTATTGCATCCACCAGTTTTTCTATTAGTTCATCGTCAAGCTCTCCTGTCTCATTTATCTGTTCGACATATTCGCTGGCCTCGAGTTTTATCCATGATAGAAGCTCTTCGATGAAGTGGCTTGCAGTTGCGACTTCGAGGTCGTCGAGCAGGCCTCTGGAACCTGCGAGTATGCTGATGACCTGCTGGCCTGCGCTTAATGGGGCGTATTGCTTTTGTTTTAGAATCTCTACCATGCGGTAGCCGCGGTCGAGCTGGGCCTGTGCGGAGGGGTCGAGTTCTGTTCCAAGGCGTGCGAAGTCCTGAAGCTCGCGGAACATTGCAAGATCGAGTCTTAATTTTGGTGCGACCTTTTTCATGGCTGCCGGTTGTGCGTCGCCGCCTACGCGACTTACGCTGATGCCTACATCGACTGCCGGTCTTACTCCTGACAGAAAGAGGTTTCTCTGAAGGTAAATCTGTCCGTCCGTGATCGAAATGATATTTGTCGGAATGTATGCGGAGACCTGGCCTTCCAGGGTTTCGATGATCGGAAGTGCGGTCAGTGATCCTCCGCCGAGTTTTTCGGTGACTTTTGCGCTTCTTTCGAGGAGGCGGCTGTGGAGATAGAAGATGTCGCCGGGATATGCCTCTCTTCCGGGGGGTCTTCTTAGCAGCAGTGATAATTCCCGGTATGCGTTTGCGTGCTTGCTGAGGTCGTCATAGACGCAAAGGG
>VRUF01000122.1 GCA_019456245.1 Planctomycetota bacterium
TTGAAGCTTTCGCCCCGGATGTTATTGCTTTGGAGGTTGGGGCGGACGCATTGGCAGGGGATCCTCTGGCGCAGCTTTGTTTAACTAATAATGTTTATGCCGATATAATCGAAAAGCTGCTTGCGTTTGGCAAGCCTATACTTGCAACCGGCGGGGGCGGGTATGATGTTGAAAATACCGTTCGGGCGTGGGCGTTGTGCTGGCTTGCTTTGTGCGGGGTTAAGGATCAGGGGCAACTACGCGAGGAGCCGATAGCGATTGACGCGGGTCAGCGTGAGATGGTTGATCCTGTTGTTGCGAGGGTTATCGAAGAGGTTAAGAGCAATGTGTTCGGGTATCACGGGTTGTGATAAGCAGCCAATAATCGTTCCAGAGTCAGTGGTATCGCCTTTAGCAATCGCGTTGAAAAATCGCTCATCAGGCATATTTGAATCCAGTTGTGTTTGAGCAGGTAGCTGCTCTGGTAACTTAGCAAAAAACCGGCGTCTTTGAGTTGGTCGCCGATCTTTCCCGAATCAAATTTTTTATCCAACTGTATTGTGATCACTTGAGTGGAGGCATGTTCTTCGCTGACTATTGGACTTATGCCGATCTGTAGGAGCTTTCTTCGCAGCAAAGCGGAAATGGCGAAAGTTTGTTCGAGTTTCTTATCGATATCAAGGTTCTTTATCGCAGCCCTAAGTGCGCAGACAAGGTTTGAAGAAATAGTGAACGGAATGCCGTTTGACGCGGCATATTTTTGAAGGTCAATGCAGGCAGGCAAATTCTTTTTCGGCGGTTTTATCTGGTGGTTATAGAAAACCATCGAGAGGCCCGGGAAAGAGGCAAGGCCTTTGGAACTTACGGCCGATGCGAGGTATACATCCTGCAAATCGACATTGATGTTTCCTACCGAGCTTATACAGTCAAGGCACAGTAGTATTTCGTGTTCTGCGGATATTTTTTTCAACATATCGACATCATTTAGCATTCCGGTCGAGGTTTCGCAGTGCACGGCCCAAATCCATTTGATGTCTGGCATGCGGTTTATTTCTTTTTCAATGGTTTTTGTGTTGAATGGTGTGGCTGATGGGATGGAGATGGTTTTGAAATTCAGGTCGAAACGGGCAGCTTGGTTTATGATCCTTTTTCCGAATTCTCCATTACTTAGTATAAGTCCTTTCTGTGATAATAATGAAAGCTGTCCTGCGATGACATCATTTGCCAGAGTTCCAGAGCCTGCAAATATCTCAACTTGTTTTGAATTTACCAGTTTTTTGAGCAGTTCTCTGGTTTCGTTGTGTATCTGTATGTATTCATCGCATCGGTGCGAGATTGCAGGAGCGGAAAAAGCCTGCCCAACCGATGGTGCGATGTTCACAGGTCCTGGGAGGAAATTTGGGTTGCTATCAGTGTTATCCGGGGAGATGTGTCGCCCAAGCGGCCTTCTCGATTTTGCATGTGCCTGTACAGTCAGGTACATCGGCTGAAAGCGGGCGTCTTCGCTCCCGACAATGGGTCCGAAAGGCACAAAGCCAAGATGTCGATAGAGCCTTTGCTGATTTAGTACACCAGAGATGATCGCAAGGTCGTATTCGTGGTCTTCGCAATATTTTACAGTTTCTGCTAAAAGGCCGCGAAGAACACGGCTGTGGCGGCAGGTTTTTTTCGCGGCAAGTAGTCTGACTTCACACATGGTGCGGTCGGCGGGCAGGTATGAATCAAGGTTGTCAATTTTTTTATCGAGAGAAAAAGGGCGTTTTGCACGCACGGCAAGCATGCCCAGAAGCTCGTCTTCACTTACGCAGATAATATATGTGTTTTCGTCGTGGAATTTGTCGATGAGCATTCCTGGCTTGCTTGCTTTATGTTGAGGTATTTCTTTGACAAAAGTTTCGTAGTTGAGTTTTTTGATTTCGTCGAATTCCCATGGTTGGGCGGCAATCTTGAATTTGTAATCCAGAGAGGTAGTCATAACTCAATATCCTGATGTTCGATTTTTTGTATTGAAATGGTATTGCGTGTGAAGAGTTTTTGTATGTTTTTTCTGTGAGCAAAGAGTACCAGTGTAACAAGTAAGATGATTCCGACGACTTCTATGTGTGAGTGGTTGTGGAGAAATGCAGTGATGGGAAGGATGATAATGGCTATAATGCCACTGAGCATGTAGTTTCGCGATAACAGGAATAGAAGTGCGAAGCTTAGAAATAATCCTGCGGCAAGATAATAATCAAATAACAGGAGTGCTCCGACGGTAACACCGATCCCCTTGCCGCCGTGAAAAGATAATTGTACGGGGAAGATGTGTCCTGCGGTGACAGCGAGCATCGAAAGTATGAGAGCCCAGTCTGGGAGATTGAGATATGTGCAAAGAAAGACGGCAGTGGCA
This sequence comes from Planctomycetota bacterium, assembly GCA_019456245.1. Taxonomy (GTDB): domain Bacteria; phylum Planctomycetota; class Phycisphaerae; order Sedimentisphaerales; family Anaerohalosphaeraceae; genus VRUF01. The sequence continues at coordinate 2,369 of VRUF01000122.1, forward strand.
CCTTTTAGAGCGTCTGCTGTAATCGTAAACGCAAAGCCTTTTTTTCCGAGAATTCGTCCGACATTTCGTGCGCCGATAGTGCCTGTCCCTAATTGTCGAATATCCTTTTTCACGCAGAATTTGACTATGTAATATCCGGTGGCGACGCACCCGAGCGTGTAGCTTAATAATATGACGATTATTTCTTTGGCGAACATCAGTATCTACTCATTCCCATGTAACACTGTTTGACCGACAATAGGGATTATAAGCCTTTATGTCATTAGCGTCTATTCCGTTTTCCACATATCATTAATATAGCGCAAATAGTGTGCCACGAATCGCACATTTGCGTATCTCCTTATGACGGCTACAGATAGGAGCATCTTTCAGGTTGTAGCGTTTTTATGGCAGGGCGAGGAGTGTACATTTTATGTGCAGCGGCAGACATAAAATGTCATTGAGGTTTTTGTGAAAAAACAGGGGGTGCAATCATGAAAAAAAAGGCGGTGCCGAAATAATTGACACCGCCTTTTGTTATTTCTGTCTTAGGTTCAGTTTTCTTTAATTGTGTGATGGTGTGGTGGTTTTAGGAGCCATACCGTTATTGCCGCGACGATCAGCAGTGCAGATGCGGTGAAGTATGCGAAGTTGAATGACTGCGTTTTGACGTACATTTTGCCGGCGAGTATTGCGAGCATAAAACCGCCTACGCCCCATGATGTAAATACCAGACCGTAATTCATTCCGAAATTCTTTAGTCCGTAGAAGTCCTTGGTGATCGATGGAAACAGTGCGAGGTTCGATCCGTAGTTTGCGCCGATAAACATTGAAAGTACTGCCATAACAGTCATCGTGACAATTCTGAAGGTGTCTGCATTTGTTTCGGTCAACTTGTAACCTATTACACTTTCTGATGTAACCATTGAGAGCAAAAAGATAAGAATAGCCTGGGAAACAAAACAAATGAACATGGTAGTTTTTCGGCCTATCTTGTCGCTCAGTATTCCAGCCAGTATTCGTCCTCCTCCGTTGCCGACTGCTAAAACAGCAACGAGAATAAACCCTAATTTAATAGCTGCCTGAACATCAGCTATTGTGGCAAGCTTGGAGATGATCATAAGTCCCGCGCCTGCGCCGCATGCATACATAAACCAGATCAGATAAAACTGGGTCGTTGCCAGCATCTGTTTAGGAGTGAAATCGTTTTCCTTAATTAGCGGCAGTCCTGCGTCTATATCCTGTTTTGTGCGTCCCATGTCTCCGTATCCTTTGATGAACTGGAGAACCTTATGGGGCGGTTTTAGCAATTGGGCAAGTCCTACTACAACGACAAGAAAACCGATACCGAGTACCATCAGCATTGTTTTAAAACTGTATTCTGCCATTAGCCATTTTGCCAACGGTGCCGCGTATACTGAAGCGAGCCCAAATCCGGAAACGACGATGCCGGCGATCATGCCGGTTTTGGCAGGCGGGAACCACTTTACGGCAGGTGGTGTTGCGGATGCGTATCCGAAGCCGATGCCTGCACCTGCAATTACGCCGAAAGCTAAAATGAAACCGAAGAGCGAAGTCATAAAACTTGCGAAGATGAAGCCGATGCCAACGAGGATGCCGCCGATCGAAGCGACGAGGCGCGGGCTTAGTTTGTCCTGCATTCTTCCGGCAGGTACCATGATTAGACAAAAGACGAGGCATGCAACAGAGTAAGGCCATGATTTGTCGGACTGATTCCAGTTCCACTCGGCCGGTATGCCGTCGGAGATAACGCTCCATGTGTAGAGTATGCCGAGGGCGAGATTGATTCCCATCCCGGCAAAAACATTTCGCCATCCGTGATTAGTAATGACCTCTCCTGAAGCTAGAGTTACCTTGCTCATTAATTGTCCTTTCCTACAAAAAAAAACCGGGCACATGGCTGGGCACATGCCCGGTGTAAAAGTGTCAATATGTTTTTGGTTAACTATTCGCCGCGGTTTGCGATGAGAGATTCTACTACGCTTGGATCAGCGAGAGTCGAGATGTCACCGAGGTTTCCGGTGTCCTTTTCGGCGATCTTGCGAAGAATACGACGCATGATTTTTCCGGAACGGGTTTTCGGTAGTGACGGTGCCCACTGGATGGCCTCAGGTGCAGCGATGGGGCCGATCTCCTTGCGTACGTGCATGATGAGTTCCTTCTTGAGCTCATCAGTCTCTTCGATACCATTGACGAGAGTGACGTAAGCATATAGTCCCTGTCCCTTGATTTCATGGGGTACGGGTGTTACGGCAGCTTCGGCAACTGCGGTGTGACTTACGAGAGCACTTTCGACTTCTGCAGTTCCGATACGGTGGCCTGATACGTTTACGACGTCGTCGATACGGCCCATTAGCCAGTAGTCGCCGTCTTCGTCTATTCTGCAACCGTCGCCTGCGAAGTAGATGTCATCGTACATTGTGAAGTATGTGTCGATGAAGCGGTCGTGGTCACCCCACATTGTTCTCATCATACCGGGCCAGGGCTTGCGGATGACGAGCTTGCCGCCTTCGTTTGTGTCGCATTCCGAAGCGTCGTCACGGAGGACAGCGGCGTCTACGCCAAAGAAGGGGCGTGATGCACTGCCGGGCTTGAGTGTGTGTGCGCCTGGCAGAGGTGTGATCATGAAGCCACCTGTTTCCGTCTGCCACCATGTGTCAACGATAGGACATTTGCTGCGACCGACCTTTTCATAGTACCACATCCATGCTTCGGGATTGATGGGCTCGCCTACCGAACCGAGAATACGGAGTGAGTCGAGTTTGTACTTCATAACCCATTCTTCGCCTAGACGCATTAGAGCACGTATGGCTGTAGGTGCGGTGTAGAATACGGTTACGCCGAATTTGTCGCAGATGTGCCAGAAGCGTCCAGCGTCGGGATATGTGGGAACGCCTTCGAACATGACCGATGTTGCGCCATTTGCGAGTGGGCCGTAGACGATGTAGCTGTGTCCGGTTACCCATCCGATGTCAGCGGTGCACCAGTAAATGTCGTCTTCGTGAATGTTGAAGACGTACTTGTGTGTTAAGCTTGTGTGGAGGAGGTATCCGCCTGTTGTGTGTACTACACCCTTTGGCTTGCCGGTTGAACCGGAAGTATAGAGGATGAAGAGTGGGTCTTCTGCGTTCATTGGTTCCGGGTCGCACTGGTCGCTTGCATCAGCCATTTCGTCGTGATACCAGAAGTCCCGTCCGTCTTTCATGTTGCAGGGTTCGTCGTTTACCTTTGTGACGATAACGCTTTCGATGGTTGGGCAGTTGTCAAGAGCTCCGTCTGCGATTTTTTTCAGGGGGATGTGCTTTCCTGCACGTAGTGAGACATTCGATGTGATGAGCATCTTGCAGTCAGAGTCGTTTACGCGGCCCTGGATGGCGTCTGAGCTGAAACCGCCGAAGATGATCGAGTGTATCGCACCGATGCGTGTGCATGAGAGCATTACGATAGCAAGTTCAGGTACCATCGGCATGTATATTGCTACGCGGTCGCCTTTTTTGATGCCCCTTGCCTTCATAATGTTTGCGAATTTGCAGACTTCCTTATGGAGTTGTTCGTAGGTAAATTCCTGTACGGCGTCTTCTGCTTCACCCTGCCATAGGATAGCCGTTTTCTTGGCAGTTGGTGTTCCCAGGTGCCTGTCGAGGCAGTTGTATGAGACGTTTAGCTGGCCATCGGCGAACCATGTGTGCTCTATCTTGCGGGCCTTTGTGTCCCAATCGTATTCGAGGGATTTTGTGGGTTCTTTGATCCAGTCGAGGCTTTTTGCCTGTTCAAGCCAGAAACCATCCGGGTCGTTGATGGATTTTTCCCACATTTCCTTGTACTGATCGTCGCTGGTGACGTAGGCATTCTGCTGAATGTTTGCAGGGGGGGGAAATTTTCTTGCTTCTGACATTAACGATTCCATCGTTTTCTTTTCTTCTGCCATTTTATTTACTCTTTCCTTCGAAAATTAATTAAAAACACGGGATTATACTCCGAATTACGATTACGAAATAAACACTACCGAATTGTAGCGATATATTACGTAATATCAACAGTAAAACCTCATTTTTTTTGCTAAATTTAGGAGAACTTACCTGTAAAATACACCCGTGTATGGGGCAAAGTTGTGGATGATATTGTAATATGTGTGGCGATTGTGCTTGCAAAAAGGGGTTATTGTGAGTAAATTAGCCGAACCATTAACTATGCGCCCGTAGCTCAGCTGGATAGAGCAACGGATTTCTAAAACTTCAACAAAACTTTGTTTTTTCGCAAGTATTGATGATTTCAGCACTTAGCAAGTGGTAAATATCGCATATATTACAGATATTGCATCTTTTGGTTGTAGTATGGTTGTAGTTTTGGGTGGTGATATTTATCGTTTCTTCTGCTCTAGTCGGTCACATATTCACAATGGTTGGAGAGATTCGTAAATTTCTAAAAATCCTCTGGCTTTAAGTTCTTTTTCCTGCCCTTTCTTGATCCAACCGTAAGAGAGAATACTGTTGTGCTGCGGATGGATGGCATCGGCGAAATATATCGGGTCGTTTTCACCCTTTTCTGCCTTGAGCTGCTCATATTCATCGATAAATACCTGTTGTTGAACGGGGTCTTATTTGCCGGGAACATGCTTTGGCTTTTTGTAGGAAAATCCGAGGCGATGTAGCAAATCGGTGACTCCGCTGACAGAGTAACGTACCCCGTACTGCCTGTTAATATGAGCGATAACCGATTTAGCATCTGTGAAAATATGTTCTTCAAGATACCCTTCAAGTTCGCTCATTTGGTGCTCATCAAGCTTTGGTTCTGCTCCGGAATAATTATCATCCAACAACGCCTGGAGACCGCCTTGCTGATAACACTCGAAATAGTGTCGCGACGTCTTCTCATCAAAGAGAAGAATCTCCGCTATCTGAGCCGCCGACCACCCCTTGGATAAAGCAATGACCGCTTTGATATGGTCGGCCTGCCGTTTGTTACGCAGGGATCGATGAAGCTTTTCCAACTCAGCTATTTGTTCTTTTGACAATGCGTAATCTTTCATATACACTATTTATCGGACAAAAGATGCTTCTTCGTTGAAAAATGGTATTTTTCAATCGGGAGCAGTATAAGTAACGGAACAAACTTAAAACTTTTGAAATTTTTCAGATAAATTCACTTACTGTTGTGCCGTTATTTTAACTTGACTATAGTTAAACTTTGATTATGATTTATCCAATTCTTTCGGTTTTTATTGGACAAGATTTTGAGGAAGTTGATTATGCCTGAAGATAGATGGTATTCGGTCGGGGGAATTGCGGAATATCTGGGCGTAAAACGAGATACCCTATACAAATGGATCGTCCGCAAGAAGATGCCTGCCCATAAGGCCGGGCGATTGTGGAAGTTCCGCAAGAAAGAAGTTGACAAATGGATTAAGACAGGCAAAGCAGTTTAATTGAGGGCAAAATGGCAAAAAAATTACCGGCAATACTGACCGAAGCGACTTTAGTTGACCAGCCGGAAAAAACAGAACTCGAATACCGCGTTATCGCCGTAAATAAGGCAGGCGAAGGACAAGCCAGTAATACAGTGATGGTGGTTTTGTAAAAAAAGGTGTTAAAAAAAATGGGAACCTCTTATACTAAGCTGCTTTCAATAAATTTTGAAAAGTCTATAAATGCAGCCGTAATAAAGGAACAATAAAATGCTTCTTATATCAGCTAAAGTAGGGCCATTCAAGTCAATCAATGTGCCTCAGGACGTAATGATTGACGACGCAGTCACAGTACTTGTCGGAATGAATGAGGCCGGTAAAACCGTTTTTCTCCAGTCCTTGGAGAAATCTAATGATGCGATGGGGCTTGCCAGCTTCAATCCGGTCGAAGACTATCCAAGAAAGGACCTTGTGGCCTACCAGAAACGGCACAAGATAAAGCCCGAAGAGGTTACTGTGCTGACCTACAGTCTCAACGGCGAAGAGATTGTCGAGCTAAACGATGAGCTTCACACGAAGCTGAAACCCAATTTCCAATTCTCTGTTACACACAATTACGGCAACAGTATTACTATGTGTTTCAGCGTCGACGAAAAGCCAGTAATCAGCTCACTGCTCGTCGGATCGACCCTAAGCTCCGACGCTAAGACGGCAATCAAAAAAGCAACCTCTCTTCGCGCAATCCCGGAGATGTTAAAAGACACCAATCTTACAGAAGAGGACAATGCTTTTCTTGCAACGATTAAAACTCGCATAGCGAAAGCAGAATGGTCTTCATTCGTTAAATGGGAGGCATGGGAGTGGCTGGAGTCGAGAATTCCGAAATTCCTCTACTTCAGCGAGTACGACCTGCTGCCGAGCAAGATGAACCTCGTAGATTTGGCTCAGCGCG
>VRUF01000374.1 GCA_019456245.1 Planctomycetota bacterium
CAAGTCTAAAATGCGGATTTTCTGAAAATATTTAAAATATCAAAAAAGGTACAAAATGGGTTCCGAACAGTATTGGGTCAGACACCTTTAATTCATGCTTTAATTTATCTGTCACACTAACCCTTTTAACCACTTATCGATCGCTGCCGCTGCTTCTCTGCCGCTGTTTATCGCTCGGACCACAAGCGAAGCTCCGCTGGCCGTGTCACCGGCGGCAAAGACCCAAGGCTCGCTGCACTGGTAGTTGTCGACTTTAACATTACCAATCTCATCAAGCTCCAAGCCAATATCCTTTATCAGCCCTTCATGGATAACGTGGACAAAACCCATCGCAAGCAACACGACTTGAGCTTCGATAGTAAAATCGCTGCCTTCAACTTCTTTAAACTTCCACTTTCGGTCCTTCTGGAACCACTCTACCTTACAGCAATGCAAACGGCTGACACGCGTATCATTTCCGGAAAATTTCTTTGTCATAACACTCCACCGTCGGTCACAACCTTCCTCATGCGAAGTCGATTGGCGCATAATCCGCGGCCACATAGGCCATAGCGTATCCAAAGGACGATCTGAAGGAGGTTTCGGCAATATCTCCAACTGGTATATATTTTTTGCGCCCAAACGACGCGATGTTCCAACACAGTCACTGCCCGTATCTCCGCCGCCGATGACAACAACATCCTTACCACGTACGGAAGGCATAAATCCCTCAACATCTTCGCCGGCGATATTCTTATTCTGAACCGATAGATACTCCATCGCAAAGAAAATATTCTCATAGCCGCGTCCCGGTACGACAATATCACGCGGCTGTTCCGCTCCCATACACAAGCAAACGCAATCGAACATCTTTTTGAGATAACGCAACGAAATATCGACACCAACTTCGACGCCCGTCTGAAAATCGACACCTTCGGCTACAAGTTGCTCAAGACGGCGGTCTATTATTTTCTTATTAAGTTTAAAGTCCGGGATACCATACCTAAGCAGCCCGCCTACGCGTTCGTTCTTTTCAAACACGACAACATCATGCCCTGCGCGAGCCAACTGTTGAGCAGCTGCGAGACCGGCAGGACCGGAACCTACCACCGCAACCCTCTTTCCCGTTCGGCGTTTGGCGATCAATGGCTTGATCCAACCCTCTGCGAAACCGCGTTCGACGATCTGAAACTCGATATGCCTGATCGTCACAGGATCATCGCTGACAGCAAGCGTACACGCAGTCTCGCACGGCGCCGGACAGATACGCCCGGTAATTTCAGGAAAATTATTGGTCGAATGAAGATTGGCGCACGCCTGGCGCCACCTGCCATGATAAACCAGTTCGTTAAACTCCGGCATTCTGTTCTTAACCGGACAACCGGAACCATGACAGAAAGGTATCCCGCAATCCATACA
>VRUF01000123.1 GCA_019456245.1 Planctomycetota bacterium
GTATGCCTTTCGAGGACCCGAAAGAAGCGGTTGATATTGCATTCACCTATTTTCCGGATGTCCCCTTCTGGCCCCAATTGCCCAAACTAGGCATCACTGAGCAGATGACGCCGCAATACAGCGAGTCTCTACCCTGCATACGCTTCAATTACGAAAAAAAGAGCATTTACTTCGATACTTCCGCCGATAGCTCCCAGGAATGTGCCGAGTTTTATGAACACTACCTTGCCGCGATGGATCCTGAAGACCCCGGCGCAGACTGTTCCGCATTTGCGATCAGTCCGGAATACTCAAAAGGCATCTACGCGTTCGAGAAAAAACTGCAATCGCTGACCGAACGGCTAAAATATGTAAAAGTACATACAGTCGGGCCATGCAGTTTTTCACTGACCGTCGCCGATGAAAATAAACGCTTTATCTACTACAACGAGACCTTCAGAGATATTGTCGCCAAGGCAGTCGCGATGAAATGCCGATGGCAGATCAAAAAGTTCAGCCAATTCGCAGAAAAGGTCATCTGCTTCCTCGACGAGCCCGTGCTTTCGGCGTATGGAAGTTCGGTATATATATCGGTTTCCCGCACAGATGTAGTCGGCTTGCTTGCAGAAGCGGTTCAGGCGATCCACGATGCAGACGCCATCGCAGGTATTCACTGTTGCGGCAACACCGAATGGAGTATGCTCGCAGATGCCGGCACTGACATCATCAGTTTCGACGCCTATGAGTTCGGCCATACGATATCCTTATATCCTGAAACCATCGCACCATTTCTCCAGCGAGGAGGCATGCTAGCCTGGGGCATAGTCCCTACTTCAACCAAAATCCGCACCGAAACAGTCGAAAGCCTTGAGATAAAACTAGAAACCGCGATGGACAATCTAGCTTCAAAGGGAATCGAAAAAGAGCTGATCTGCGAGCAGGCAATAATAACCCCATCATGCGGAACAGGAGCAATGCACCCAGACGACGCCTATAAGGTATTCGAGATAACCGCACAACTATCAAAAGCAATGAAACAAAAATACGAATCCTCTAATTAAAGGGGGCAGACTCAATAGTTATCTCTAGTTATTTTGACCCCCTTTAGTTATCTCCAACAACAACTATAAACGCCAATATCTAAAAAAACTCAAGATTATCCCTTGACTTTCACAAAAACCGTGCTACAATGCGCTCGCGACCTAAAGGCCAAACAAAGGTTCCTGGACCTTACTTTATTCAGTTAGGTTTTTTGAAGGAAATGGAAAGGAGAGAAATCTGTGAAAAAGATAGTTATTTTAACACTCTTGCTGTCTGTACTTCCCGGTAGTGCTGCTATTATTTCTGTAGAACCTGACGGCAGCGGAGACCAACCCACAATTCAGGCTGCTATCGATGCAGCCGTTTCCAACGATGAGATCGTTCTGTCTGTTGGTACTTACACCGGTGACGGCAACCGCGACATTGACTTTGGCGGCAAATCCATAACTATCAGAAGCACCGACCCGGAAGACCCGCATGTTGTAGCGTCTACGGTTATTGATTGTGAGGGTACTCAAGCAGAGCATCACCGCGCATTCTATTTCCACAGTGGTGAAGATGAAAAATCTGCGGTGAAAGGGCTTACAATTATAAATGGATATGCCAGGATCGTACCCTACCATAGTAGCCAGGAAGCATTAGGAGGTGCAATTCTATGCGAGTCCAGTAGTCCCAGTATTGTCAATTGTTCTTTTACGAACAACCGTGCAACTTGTAAAAACGGTAAGTCTAGAAGGTCTAATTGCGGTAAGGGCGGGGCAATTTTTTTACATGACAAAAGTAATGCATCAATTATTAATTGCGAGTTCACCGGCAATAATGCTTTCTGGGGAGGAGCGATATACAGCGGATCCAGAGTCGCTCCAAAAGTAAGCAAGTGTAAATTTGCCAATAATACCGCCGGTCTCGGAGGAGCAATTTTCGCCCATTATTCTCAGCTGATTGTATCGAATTGTTCTTTTGTTAACAATAGTTCCAGCTCCAGGTACGGAGGCGGAGCAGTGTACAGCCAATCCGGCAAAACAGACCTTTATAACTGCACCTTTTCCGGGAATAGTGCTCAATCAAATGGCGGAGTGGTCAGTTACGCAGGAGATCGTAACGCTACGGTAAAAAATTGTATCTTCTGGGGAAATTCGGGGAAGGCAATTGCCTTACGATATTCATCAACGATAAATGTAGACTACTGCAATGTTCAGGGCGGCAAGTCTAATATCCATGTTACTGATAAAGAAAACACGCTTAATTGGGGCGTAGGCAATAGCGATGTTGACCCCCGTTTTGCCGCCCCTGACAGCAATGTCTTACAGCTCTTATCAGGTTCACCATGTATTGACGTCGGTGATCCGGATTACGTAACCGATACCGACAAAACCGGTCTTGGCGGAAATCCCCGGGTGGTTAATGGCAGAATTGATATGGGTGCCTATGAATTCCAAAAGCTTTATCAGGCGAAACTGGCTAAAGCTCAATTGAGCGGGTTGGCTTTGATCGATGCCCGGATCGCTAAAAAATTCAGTAAGAAGTATGAAGGGGTTTGGGCTTATAAGCTTAAGGGCCAAAAAGACCGGCCCGCCAAAACCATTATCCTGCGAGGCAAACGGAACAAACAGGGCAAACTGAATTTCTCCTTCCTGCATCAGGATATTTACAACGAGCCTGTCTTTGTGAAAAGTTCGGCGGACCAGTACCGCGTAAACATTTATTTTAAGCTAAAAGACAACCGCTCGGTCATGTACAGCCTTGCCAGAAAAAAGGAAGCACTCACCGGGACGATTTATTCGTCATGGAAGAACCAGAGTAAAGTCACACTGCGAAAATTGACCACGGACCAGGCAATAAAGGCGATAGAAAGCAGCTCAGCGAAAATAAAGCAGCTTACGGGGCTGCTTACAAAAGCGCAGGCTAAAGCAGAAAGTGAAAAAAAGCAAAAGGACCAACTCCAGCAGCGCCTCGAAAAACTTGAAGCTGCCTTCAATAAAACAAATACACAAAATGCTGCATTAAACAAGAAACATGCAGCACTTGAGCAGGAATACAAAAGGATAGTCAAGGAGAACAGACTAGAAGCTGAGGAAATGAGAAAAAAGTATAAGAAAATAAATGATCTGTTGACCAAAGCCAAAAAGGTTAGACCGAAAACAGCCAAAACCAATCAAAGAGAGATTCTCGATCTATCCAAAAAACAGACACCATTCGATGAAAACGCCATTGGAGAGTGGGTCAATATTGATGAGGATACCGGCGGCACAACAAAAATTGCCATATCACAAAAAGAAGGCAAATGGATTATTCGTGGATGGGGATCTTGCCACCCCTCAGACTGTGATTGGGGCGAAGTACCACTGTTATTAATTGCAAACAAAAGCCATGATGATAGTTATACTCGTGGCTTTGCAGTATGGGATTTCGGTTTTAAATCGACACAGATGATTCTACAAATCAGAGATGGTCACTTATTTGCTGATAAACTAAACATCTACAAAGAAGGCGATAGACGTTCAAGTTATTTCAAGTCTGATGAATTTGAGTTAAAGGGAAACGAAGAGGATTAAAGCAGGTCAGACCCCGTTTTCTGCGAATACATTACTTCGTCGCGGCATAGCCTCCGGCGACTTGTCCCGCCGTAACCTTGGCGAAGGCGGATGCCGGAACAAGGCCTGTTTTAAAAATCAACTTTCTAAAAAATCCGCGAAATCCGCGGTTGCATTTTTTTGGTTATAACCCATCACATTGCGAATATCGCCGAACCTATCCTGAGTATCGTCGCCCCTTCTTCGACCGCGATCTCGTAGTCCTGGCTCATCCCCATGCTAAGATGGCAAAAATCGTCCCCTGTGATCCTTTCACCCCGTATCTCTTCAAAAAGCTCTCTTGCACGGACAAAACAGGCACGCACGATATCTTTGTTCATAGTCAAAGGTGCCATAGTCATAAGCCCGCAAAGTCGAAGATTATCCATCGTAGCTATCTGCTCGGCCAGATGAGTTGCCGCACCGACAGGCACACCGTATTTCTGCGGTTCGCCCGAACAGTTTACCTGTAGCAGCACTCCTGCCTGAATATCTGCTTTTACAGCAGCATCGCTTATCTCCTCGGCAAGCCGAAGCGTATCGACAGAATGGATAAGTGACGTAATGTCGAGGACTTGTTTAACTTTATTTCGCTGCAGATGCCCTATCATATGCCATTTAATATTTGGCGAAAAGGAAGCTTCTCCCCCCTGCGATTGAGCATACGCCTGAACATCGGCTGCAACTTGCCTCAGATGCTGGACACGGTTTTCACCAAAATCACTGTACCCAAGCTTAAGGGCCTCCTTGATGCTGTCGATCTCAACGGTCTTGGTGACGACAACAATTGTTATCTCACTTCGATCCCGACCGACACGCCGACACGCATCGGCGATGCCCTCTTCGATCTTTTCAAGTTTGTTGGCAATCTTGATCATGGTTAAAATTATACGCAATAATAAACGATTAGCAAGCGCATTCTGAATAACTTACCGTTTCATCATTACGGATAGCCGTAAACCACCGGCAAACGTTTTTTTTGCCGCAGGCGAACAGTTTTTCAGAACTCACTTGTAAATATCCCGGCATTTTAAGGGAGAAACTTCGAGGTGTTTTTCAGCTTAGCCGGCAAATATTCTTTGACCACAAAGTCCAGACCATGCTTGGCAAACGCCTGTTGTTCAACACGAACCCCCATTTTCAGCATCTGGTTGATCGCAGCCTGCCAGCGCTTGTGATGGATCACAAAAGGGTCGTTTTTCAGTGCGTCTTTGGCCCTTTTTATATCGACTTCCTTCAGCGGATGCGTAGGAAGTTTATAATCGATGACGTCCTGGGGAGTAACCCCCAGAAACGTGGTTCTCGGAACGCAGAAAAATTCATTCAGATGCGCCGCATTCCCCGATCCTACCTTCAAAGTACGGTAGATATTGAAATACCCGTAAGGGTCGCCATCGACAAAGGCGTATACGGGTATCTTTAACTTATCAGAAAGCCGCCGGATAAACCGTCTGCATGCACGCGTAGGAACACCTCCCATGCTTATCAGGATACAATCGTTCTTCTCCCAGTAGTCGTATTTTACCAATCGCTGGAACATACCTGCAGTCTCGATCGCAAGGATGAACTTCGCCTTGCTCTGAAACTGAAGCGATTCGACCACACTGGGGATCGAATAGGCACCGGAACCGAATTTCGTGCAGTCGATCCTCAGCTTCTTTCCCTTCGAGTCAGTATCGATAACGATCAGCTTGCCTGCGATATCGCCGCCCTTTTCTTCCGGGATGAACCTCAACTGCTCACGGTTTACCCCAAACATCGCCTCAACGTCATCCATGATCGTATCGGACTCGGGTTGCTCGGAAAAACCCGCCTTCCCCCAGTTCTTCGAAATATAGTACGCCTCTCTTTTCGTAGCAACATCATCGCTATCGATCAGTTCCTTGGACAACGCCATCATCTTGAGCGATTGTGCGAACGTCTTGACAGTACCAACAGTAAGCGTCCGTTTTTTTACCTTACCGAGCATCTGAAAATGCCCCTTTTTCGGATGATACTTCACATTCGACAAAGAACGCACAGGCGTTGTCATCGATGGCTTTTGGGCCTTCATTATTTTCTTATATACCACATCCGCGTTTTCAACGATGCGGTCACTCATAGAAACCTTCACAGCTCGTGCCATTGAATAATTGCTCCTATACTTGATAATGCGGTCTAAAACCGCCCATAGTTTAATAAATTGCCCTTATTAGCAGCATAAAACAGCTTCGCCGACCTGTCCCGCCGACCTGTCTCGCCATAGCTTTAGCGACGGCGGAAGCCGGTTTCTTCGTAGCCTACAGCGAAGTAGAATGGCGAAGGGGGAAGGCGAAAACACATCACCTGCTCACCTGATCTACTCTTATCCAAGAGTATCATCTTAGGTAAGAGTACACAATATCCCACGCTTCTTCAAGCTGAAATAACACTTCGGCGTAAACAAAATCGCACTCTGAAAGTTTCAAATTGGACGAATTATGCCTGAAAAGCAAAAAAGATTGCAAAAAAACACCGTTTTTTGCGATTTTTTGTGATAGTTACTTGACATTTGTGACGATATTGGGTATAGTCATGGTGTGAAGTTTCGCTGCCTTTGGCAGCTTTACAATAAACCTCGGCGAGGCGACGCGGATAACCGTTTTCCCCCCCAGACGGCTCTGCTACCTCGCCACTTTTTTGCGCTTTTACCATTATACCCCCCCGTAAAGCACTAAAAAACACATGTTTCCCAAAACCAAAGGCCTCGCGTAACAGTCGGTTTTTAATAATAATGTTTCGGCCATAAGGCCGAATCCAGCATTAATCATTAGACATTAATCATTAGACATTTTCAAACTGACCAATCGGTCAGTTTGAGCTAACCTATCACCTGCACGATCACCTGACGAGTCCTCGGACCGTCAAATTCACAGAAATATATCCCCTGCCACGTTCCAAGCAGCAGTACGCCCTCTTTGACAAGTATCTGTTCGCTGCACCCAAACAGCGATGATTTGACGTGAGAATCCGAGTTGCCTTCGATATGCCGATAACCGTCAAGGTCTTTTGGAATAAGCTTTTCAAGGGTCAGGAGAATATCTTCGACAACATCGGGGTCGGCATTTTCGTTTATGGTAATCGCAGCCGTCGTATGCTTGCAATAGACCGTGCATTCCCCATCGTTTATACCGCTCTTGCCCACAACTCCGGCAACCTCAGCGGTAATATCAACCATCTCGCACCGCCCGCCGGTTCTAACCTCAAATGTATCAAGTGCAATATCCATAAAACCTCCAAAAAATAAAAAAGCATCCCGGTTTACCGGGATTCCTAAACTAAGAACTAAAAACTACGAACTAAGAACTGTCGCAAAGCGACCTCACATTTGTTCAACAGTCTCTATACCCAAAAGTTCGTTGAGACCATGTTTCATTGTCCGCGCCGTAAGATCGCACAACAGCAGTCTGGTCGGTCGCTTATCCTCACCTGCAATCAGCACCGGGCAAGCATTATAAAAACTGCTGAATTTCTGAGCAAGGTCAAACAGATACGCCGTCAAACAATTCGGCTTACAATCCGCCCGCGCCAGCCGTATAGCCTCTCCATAACGAATCAAATGTTTGGCAAGGTCAGATTCGGCGCCCTCTGTAATGCTGAGCTTTTTTATCCCCGCAAGTTCCGCCGCAATATCGATACCTTTACTCACAGCCTTCCGCTCGATAGACTTCACCCTCGCATAAGCATATTGCATATAAGGAGCCGTATTGCCCTCCATCGCCAGCATCTTATCGAAGCTGAAAACATAATCCGTAGTTCGATTGTTCGAAAAATCGGCGTACTTTACCGCACCGATCCCGACAGCTTTGGCAATCTCCTGCTTCTGCTCATCGCTAAGCTCGGCATTCTTTTCCTCGACAACCCTCTTCGCCTGCTCAACTGCCTCGGTCAGAAGATCGGCAAGTTTTACATTCTCCCCGCTTCGAGTTTTAAACGGCCTGCCGTCCGTACCCATCATTGTTCCGAATGTCACATGGCAAAGCTCTATATCATCATCCAGCCAACCCGCCATTTTCGCGGTCGCAAACAACATCTTAAAATGAAGCTGCTGACGAGCATCGGTAACATAGATGATCCTGTCGGCTTTTAGTTCGCCAATACGGTACTTCATCGCGGCAAGGTCCGTTGTCGCATAAAGAAACGCCCCATCGGACTTGCGAATTATAAAAGGAAGCGGATCGCCCTCCTTACCCAAAAAACCTTCCGGGAATACACAAGTCGCACCTTCCGACTCTTTCGCAAGACCAAGTTTTTTTAAGTCCTCAACGATACCCGGCAAGTCATCTTTATACTCACTCTCCCCACGTACATCTTTTTCAGTAAGAGTAACCTTCAACAAATCGTATATCTTCTGACATTGTTCAAGTGTGTCGTGTTTTGCTATTTTCCAAGCTTCTCGTTCCTGAACATCTTCATGTCCACCTCTTTGTAACATGGCAGTTATATGACGTGAAAGCGATTCATAAGGTATTGATATAGGCTCTTTCTGCGAGTTTCTTGTCGGAATGCTAAGACCCATTCCAGCAACGCTATCTTCCAGAGTACTAACAAATTGGTAAACCGGTTGGATTTTCTCACGGATATCGTGTTCTTCGGACGCAACTTTCGCTAGAAATGGCCCAAAGTGTCTTTTTCCATCCCCATACTCTCCATGCTCTTCGTAAACGTCTGCTAGATAGTCTTGCTCGTGGCGGTCCCGTATTTTGCAACAGAGTTCTTCCAATCGTTCTTTATCTTTCGCATATTCTTTCAGTTTTTCAAGTTCACTCAAATAATATGGATTCCCGTGCTTATCAGCCATGCAAAGATGCCAGAAACCAAGGATGACCCTCCCAAACTGCGTCCCCCAGTCTCCTATATGATTTTGCCTGATAACATTATGCCCGGCAAACTCGAACATCCTGCAAATACAATCCCCAATGATCGTACTTCGAAGGTGTCCCACATGCATCTGTTTTGCGATGTTAGGTCCGGAAAAATCAACGACGATATTTTCAGGATTATCTGTCTTTTCAATACCAAGCCTTTCGGCAAGGTCGGAATTTATATCCAGTAATCTCTGCTGAAGAAACGCATCTGTCAATCGCAGATTAATAAAACCG
>VRUF01000375.1 GCA_019456245.1 Planctomycetota bacterium
TCCCTATTTCTTGCCTATCGGCGACCGCCATATCATGATTCATTACAGTCATCTGAGTGGCGCAAAGTATGCCATTGGAGATTTTGATAAAAAACGTGAAAAATTTGTGATCACCGACGGCGGCAATTTTACCTTTGGACCTGCCCGTCCGGCCGCTGTCCACGCCCCGTCCGCTACCCCCGACGGCAAAGGCGGCATCATCGCCATATTCGACATATATTCAGGCAGATCTGCGACCCTGCCCCGGCGATTGACGCTTGCCGAAGACGACCCTTTGACCAATCTCTACATTGAGCCGGCGGCTAATATCGAAACCCTCCGCTATGACCATCGCCATGTGGACGCTATGACTTTGCCAGCCAACCAGGATATCATGCTGGACAACGTTGGTGGCAATGCTCTGGAGATCATTGCGGAAATCGATCCCAAAGGCGCCTCCATTGTGGAACTGGATCTGCTGTGTTCACCCAACAAGGAGGAAGTGACACGGATTATGTTTTTCAAGAAGCGGGGCTTCCGGTACCAGGAATTTGGCAGGGGTACGGTAAACAGCAAAAAATACAGGAGTGTGATTTCCATTGACACATCCCGTTCGTCCACACTTGGCAACGTGTCCTTAAGGCCGCCGGAAACAGCCGAACTGTACATTGCACCCGACGAACCGCTCAAGCTGCGGGTGTTCATCGACAAGAGCATCGTTGAGGTTTTTGTAAACAACAAACAGTGCGTCACCGCACAAGTCTATCCCGGCCGCAAAGACGCCGTTAATGTCTCACTGCGGGCACAGGGACAGGACGCACACCTAAACTATCTGGATGCATGGAAAATAAAGAACATCTATGAATAAAAAATATCATCATGGATAATCCCCATTATTCCAATCTTGAGCTAAATTAAATAAAATTGGGGTGTTTTGTTGGGTGTGTCGCCCAAACAGTCAAAATACCCGTAAACTGTGTGACTGCAACGGAGCAAATTATGTTTTGTAAGTTTAAATGGGAAATGTCAGTTAAGAAATCGCACATGTTGTTAATTGTCATTGGTGCATTATTGCTTTGTTCATTTGCTCCAGTAGCCAGTGCTAAAAATGTGGCGCCGAAGAATAACATCTTTGCGGAAAGACCTTTAACCCATATTCTCGGTCCCAGTCCGGCTCTGTCACCGAGCACGGACCCGGACGCTGTTGATAGTCTGATGATGGAGTCTGCCGACGTCTTCAAGGACACCGATGGTACCTGGTACTGGTACTATCATGCAAAAAGCAAGAATAAAAAACTCTGGCCTGGCTCATATAAGATTTGCGTAGCCACAGCAAAGGATCCACTGGGACCATGGACAAGGTACGAAGGCAATCCTGTACTGGACGCTGGCGAAAAAGGCGAGT
>VRUF01000124.1 GCA_019456245.1 Planctomycetota bacterium
GGTTAAAGTGGGTAGGAGGAGCAGAATCGCCAGGGTAGAGCCCCTGGAGAGATCGTACATTCCGGTTATCTGCAAAAAAGCCTGCACCGAGAGGACCCGAAAATCCCCGGAAATGACCATCGGGTTCCCGAAATCGGCCAGGGACTGGATAAACACTAAAAGCCAGGCGCTGGCAATGCCGGGAATAGCCAGGGGCAGAGTCACCGTGGTAAAAACCCGGGCCCTGGAAGCCCCCAAATCCATGGCCGCCTCCTCCAGGGCCGGATCGATGGCCTGGAGCACGCCGAATAAGACCAGGAAGGCGGTGGGGCCGTAGGCTATGGTTTCCACCAGGATCAGGCCCCCCAGCCCGTAGATCGAGTACTCCCCGATAATCTTTTTTACGAACGGAGTGAGGCTGCCGGCCCTGCCAAACAGGAGAATGGCGGAAAGGGCAATAACAAAGGGAGGTGAAATAATGGGAAAGGTTGCCGACAGCCGGAAGAAGCGCTTAAAGGGCAGAGGGGTCCGGGTAATGGCGTAAGCGAAGACAAAGCCCACCAGGGTCCCGGTGCAGGCCGTGGAAAAACCCAAGACTATGCTGTTTATGAAGGGCTGGAAAAAGTAGCGGGCCGAAAAAACAGCCAGATAATTGGAAAGATCGAGCCTCTTATCGATTATCAGGCTGGTCTTGAACACTTGAAATACGGGAAAAACTACAAAGAGCAGTAAGAAATAAAAAATGGCCAGGATGGAGACCAGGAGGAGCGGCTCTCTCCCGATCAGCCGCAGGTTGTCCAGGACCTCTCTTCTCTTTTGAACCGGCATTATCTTATCCTTTAAAGAATATAATATAAAATCTACCCTGCGGGCATCTTCGACCTGCCGCTAAAATAGCTGATAAAGAGGTCAGTAAACGCGGCAGGGATTAAGGATGCTTTAGCACAGGAGCTTATTTTCCTATTCTGTCTCTCCAGGCTTTGATCATTTCGTCTTTATTCTGGCCGGCCCAGAGGTGATCGTACTCGATCAGGTTCACCTGGTCCAGTGTCACGGAGCCTTCCGCCACCGTGGCCTCCGGATTAACGGGCAGGCGGTTGTATTTCTGGAAAAGGTCCTGGGCTTTTGTAGTGAAGCACCAGTCTATGAACTTTTTCCCCAGTTCCGGTTCAGGGCCGCCCTTTATCAGCGAGAGCCCGCCGATCTCATAGCCAGTTCCCTCCTTGGGAAAGGTCATAGGTATTGCAACATTTTGGATATATTACAAAGTATTTATGGGGTTTACATAGGTTGCACCGGACTAGAACCAGCGCTACCCTAGCGTGTCGATAGTGTGGGCTGCTTTTAGTATCTTCTCGCATTCATTCATATCTATTGATATTTTACTCCCTTATAAAGAATTAAGTCAACATCATTTTCTGATCTCTTCGCATCAGTGGTTTCAAAGTACTGGTTGCCGGCATCATAGCATCTACGAAATACGGGTGTTGGCCACTGACCGCGCCCAGCTACCGCCGAGGCGGAGCCGGCTCCTTCCCAGCTTTGTTACCTACTTTTCGAATTCCCACCCCCATCTTGTTCACGTCTGGACTCCTTTTAGTACTATTGATAGATTCTCTATTGTTTGAGTAGTATCACTTTTTCGATCTTCTTTTTTAAGCACCACATCCTTGAAGTCAGATTCAGGGAGCCACTGTTCTTTCATTTGATCCTTTGTGAGATAAAAGAACTCATCTTTCTTGTCACCTTTGTGTTTGTAGTGATAGAATCTATCCTTCACTTGAATAACCACGTCGACGCTTCGGTCAATTAGCGGAAGAAATACATCAATGCCATTCTCGATGAGCTTCGCTGCTACGACTAGCTCGCTGCCTTTTCCTGTCCTTAGTCTTATTTCCTTGATATTTCGATCATCCTGTGATATAAATTTTACTATCAATCAATAGGCTTAAAGATTTATCTTGAGTCAAATGGTCTGCCTTCGCTGCCGTTGGTCCCCGTATCAAGCTCACAATCTATAGTAGGCGGGGTCATAGGAATAGGTCTTGCCAAACGGGGAAGAAATGTGAATTACGGTATTCTGGGAAAGATCGCCCTGGGCTGGCTGGCCACTCCCCTGATTTCAGCTATCGTGTCCTTTATTTCTCTATTCTTTGTACAGAATGTATTTGCCCAAGAGGTTTTTTAGGACAAGAGCTTCCGGCGTCATCCACAAATCCGGCTCATAAAGACCTAGCTGACAGTTCTAAATAGCATGTACTCGTAAACTGAAGATCCCAGTATTTCCTTATTTTCTATAGCTAACGCGGCATCAGCCCATATTGCATAATAGGCAGGTTTTGAAACAAAACTCTTGATAAGTCCTTTTAAAAGTGGATCGACTCCATCAAGCAAGTCTTTTTTTTCAATGATTTCTTTGGAATTGAGGACCAATGTAAATGAATTATCTCCTGCAATTGATCTAACCGTTATTCTTGCAGGATATGCAGTCCGAAGTTGTTCATCTACCCGCATTTCAGTAGCCAAAACTTCTATTAAATTATTCGAACTATGGATAATATCATTATCCTTGGCCAGCATGAATGAGGTAATTGAATGTTTTCTAAAATGCGTATCCATAAAAATGATGGTGTAATTTCTTCCCCGAAACCTTCCCCAATACCATTTGGAAATGAAATTGTCTATAAAAAGCTTATTCGAACTATCAACTTTCCAATAATTATGATCATGATAGCCGATAGCATCTTTTAATACATATCTTTCATTCATGAAAGAAAAATTCCCGCTAACCTTGGCCTTTGGCGCCGGGATGATCCATGAAAATGCTCCCCTTTTTTTCCCTTTTTCAATCCAAAACTCATTGCCTAAAGGTTTCCAGCCTTCTATCTCAACAAAAAAAGTTAAGTCCGCAGAAAATTCATTAGTATTAACCGATAATTTATATCGACCCTTCTGTTTAAAAGAATCGAAACAGGCCTGGAATTCATCACTCAATCTTACATTACAAATATCTTGGGATGCGCTAAACTCACTAAGCGAATAAGGCTTAAGCAAAGATTTTTGTATATTGGGCGTTTTAACAGAAATAGCCAATTGGGGAAATATTTTTCTTTTTAGAGGGTCTGTGCCTATATGAGCAGCCAGTCTTAACACACAACCAATCTCTAAATCGATAATGTCGAAGTACCACCATTCAAAATCACCTGTTTCTAATTGCCGCACATGAAAACCGTCATCAGATGGCAATACCTCTAAGCTCGATGCATCCGTAACTAATAGTGATGTATCAACCACACCATTTTTTCCAACAAGTCCTCTATGAGTATAACCCTTCATCTCACTGCCCCCATATACTATGATAGCCTATAATTTTGTTATTTTAACAAGATTTTTTAGCCACAGCTTGGCATACTTTAAAGTATCAAGCTCATCAGGCCCGATAGGATGGTGAAAGGTGTCGTGCACGATTTTATAGCAATTAGAGCCGGATTCCTGGATTGCCCTCACGGCGGTGGGCAATGAGCGGAGTGAACTTTGTCTGAAGCCAAGGGGTTCCACGTAGCCCATCAATCCGCTCTCTTCAAATAAGAGCGCAAGTGCCTTCAAAGCCTCCACAGTTTCTGAGTACATCCGTGCAGTATCCCTGGGGTCGTTGGGATCATTATTGGGGCACAATACTACGGCTTCACAGCCTATAGATACTGAGAGGTTTATTAATCCTTTAAGTTCCTCAATCAGCTCTTGCCGAACCGAACCCAAATTGAACCTCTGCAGGGCGTTAACAGTCAGTATCTTAATCGCATATCTATGCACTAAATCTTTAACCTGATCCGGTGAATAAGAATCTATTATTCCTGTTTCAGCCAGATCATTGCGTAACTCAACCTTACCCAGTCCCAGATCCGCAGTAAGCTTAAAGAATTCCTCGAGACCCAAACACGGGTTCATGATTCTGTTCAGACTGATTCGGAGTCTATCAATCATCTAACTGAATAAAGATTTCACACAATAACCCGGCACTGATCTGGAAGAAGACAAACCTTCACCTCCTCCCCTACTCTAAACAGAGCCTTGCTGTCCGACTGCACACGAAGCCGGATGTTATTGCTGAGCTTAATTCGATAATCATTCCGATCGCCCAGGTAGGTTATTTTCTCCACCTCGCCGGGAAAGGTATTGGTTCCCCCTTCATGCGTTTTGCTAAACAACTCCACATTGTTGGGCCGTACAAAGAGAAGAGCCCTTTTCCCAACCTCCATATTCGGGCCGGCCACTACCTGAATCTCCAGGTCGTCAACCTTAACAATCGCTGCCCCCCGATCCGATCTGATTGAAGAAACAGTGCCTTCAAGGAAATCGGAAAGTCCGATAAAGTCAGCGATAAAACGGGATTGAGGAGAATCGTAGATTTCAGTAGGTGTACCGATCTGCTCGATCTTTCCTCTGTTCATAACAGCTACTCTATCGGATAAAGCAAGCGCTTCAGCCTGATCATGGGTAACGTATACCGCAGTTATTCCCATACGGTCAATCAGGTCACGGATTTCGAAGCGCATCTCCTCCCTGAGTTTTGCATCCAGGTTGGAGAGGGGCTCATCAAGGAGGAGTACCTTCGGACGATATACCAGGGCACGAGCCAGCCCTACTCGCTGCTGCTGTCCTCCGGAGAGCTGACGCGGGTGATGGCTCCTGTATTCCTCCATCCTGATCAATTGAAGAGCCTCTTCCACAAGCTCCCCCCGTTCCCTTTTGTTGATTCCCCTGATCATTAGAGGGAACTCTACATTCCCAAATACAGTCATGTGGGGAAAGAGGGCAAAGTTTTGAAATACCATACCCAGTTCCCTCTTGTGAGTAGGGACATCGGTTACATCAATGCCGTCAATAAAGACCTTGCCTTCATCAGGGATATTGTGACCCGTTATACAGCGGAGCGAAGTAGTCTTTCCGCAGCCTGAGGGGCCCAGAAGGGTCATCAGCTCTCCCCGGCGGATGCCCAGGTTGATCCTGTTATTGGCGACGATGGAACCGAAACGCTTTGTTACATCACGGAGTTCTATCATGTAATCGTTCATTTAAACCCCTTTAAAGCCCCCTACCAGTTTTTCAGGTGTCACTTGCCTCTGGATCATGAATAAAACAAATATAGATGGAATAACCAGAATAATGCTCATGGCGCTGGTTACTTCCCAGTAGCCTTCTCCAATCGCTAAATAGGTTCGAACCGGAAGAGTAACTGTGTCCTTTCCATAGGTCATTAGGGTCAGGGTAAACTCATTATAAGAAGCGGTAAATGTGAAAATTATGGAGGTGAGAATCCCTGGAAGGATCAGGGGTAGAATCACATGGAAGAATGTCTTAAAGCGGTTTGCCCCACACACGGCAGAGGCTTCAAGCACACGCTCATCCAATCCCTCAATGGTAGCCGAAAGCACGAGTATGGCATAGGGGGCGCAAATAGCCACATGAGCCAGCGCTACACCGAAGTGCGTATTTACCAGATGCAGGCGGTAAAAGACCTGGGCGATACCCAGTGCATAGGCAATGGGAGGGATCATCCTCGGGAGAAGAATCATAGCCATAAGCAATTCCTTGCCCGGTATCTTCCTGCGCCCGAAAGCCCAGCCTGTGGGGATACCGATTAAGGTGCTTATGGCCACGGCGATGACTGCAATAATCAGGGTATTTGCGGTTATTCTAAAGATTTTGGTTACCTCAACTGCCCACCTATACCAGTCCAGAGTAAGCTCCGGGGGCAGCCACAGGCGGCCGAACCAGTTCTTGCCCACTGATCGGAGCATAATCATGATGAAAGGCACATAGATAATAAGGCCAAAGCAGAGGAGAAATGTATAGATAAGAACCTTGCGGCCCCTCAGGATTGATTTCACATATATGCGGAGCAGATTCATCTGGATCGTCTCCTAAGGATGCGCATGTAGATTGTAAGGAAAATAACCTGAAGCATAGCCATAATCATGGCGCGGGCGCTGGCCGCAGACCAGCGAGCCGGGGTTAAATCGATCTGTTTATAAATCTCAACCGAGAGAGGACGGTAGTTTCCTCCGGCGATAAGCGGAATGCTGAAGGCCCCAAAGGCTGCCATAAACGTTAATACAGAGCCGGCTAATATTCCCGGCATAATGAGAGGCAGGATCACATATCGTAAGACATGCCATTTATTGGCTCCTGCTACATCCGCTGCTTCTTCTATACCGGGGTCTAAACTCTCCAGGGCCGAGAGTGTAGTCAGGGCTGTAAAGGGAAAGTACAACCAGGTGTAGAAGAGAATGAGCCCGGGTACCGTGTAATTGATCTGAATCGGCTTCTCAACAAAGGGAAAGACCCCCATCACCAAAAGGTTGAACCAGCCTCTGGATCCAAATAGTAAAAGAAGACCTAAAGCCCCGATCAGTCCGGGCACCACCCTGGGAATGAGCATAGTCAGGCGAAAAAAGCGATGGCCGCCCAGCTTCTTTCTGAGTATCAGGGCCAAGGCAACGCTGAATAGAATGGATAGTAGAGTTGCAGAGAGGGAGAGCATAAAGGTAAGTACAATCACACTTCGGGCTTTTGTTGTGCTCAAGAATGAAATATAGTTTACCAGTGTCCAGCCTGTATCGCTACCTTCGGGCCGCAGGCTGCGCACAACTGTTACCATCATAGGATAGAAAAATAGACCGAAAAAACATACCAGACCCGGTAGGAGCAGTGAT
Source organism: Planctomycetota bacterium (assembly GCA_019456245.1). Lineage (GTDB taxonomy): Bacteria > Planctomycetota > Phycisphaerae > Sedimentisphaerales > Anaerohalosphaeraceae > VRUF01. Next base: position 6,696 of record VRUF01000124.1, read on the forward strand.
AGTGTTACCCCGGTGGAGCGCAGATTTGATCCACGCCTCATGTTACGGCTCTCCTCTCTCTTAAATAAAGGGAAACCTGCCCCGCTTTTAAGTGGAAACAGATTCCCCTGCAAAGAGTAATTTCGGAAGGTTTTATTGGAAGCCCACTATTCTTCCCTATCTAATCTTAGGGAATAAGTATATCCGCACCCTTCTCTTTAATAAAGTTCTTCACCTCACTATTGCCGATTCTCAGTCTTGAAGGCTCCATCTTCTCCCATGCGGGAATGGTATCCCAGACAACACCGGGAATCTTATCCCAGATGTCCGTACCGGTGTACTGCCACATGGTAGTTATCAGTCTGATCTGTTGATCGTCTGAGAGAAGGAAATTTACTACCTTATAGACAGTTGCTTTGTACTCTTCGGGGATATCAACAGGTACAATAAGATATCCGTCGGAGCCGGCGGCCATGCCTTCTTCAAGGAAGCCTGACTTGATGCTGGGGGGCATGGTTCCCTGGTGACGTGACCAGAGTGAATAGTCCATGGCATAGAAGCTGATCCAGGTATCCCCCGCATTGAAATCTTCGAACATATTTGGAGGCTCTGCCGGAAGCGGAAGTTTGGCATAGGTGTAGAAATCAGTCAGCTTAGCGAAGGCTTCCTTCCCCTCATTTGATTCCTGGAGCTCTTCGAGAGGTATGGCTTTCCCCTGGGCATCGACCATATCAACAAAGGCATTGAGAAAGCTGTATGGTATGCGGTAGGAAGAGCCTGACTTGGCATCGGGCCTGACAATGCCTATGTGTCCCTTCCATTCCGCCCTTCTATTGTAGAATTCCTTCCAGGAAGTGGGCGGATCTTTAATATAATCGGAGTTATAGACCAAAGCATATTGGCTCCTCCAGTAAAGAGCGCCCTTTCCTCCAATGCTGACTCCCAACACGGTCTCTAAGTATTCCTTTGGACACTTATTTAAGTTGGGAATAACATCCAGCTTACCAGGGTAGAGAGTCTCAAGATCGATTCCGCTGCCGAGGGCCTTAGGAATCGTACCGGGCTTGACAAAGAGCAGATGAGCATCCCCTTTACCGGGTTCCCATGCCTTCATTCGTTCGATCAGCGTAGCCTCCTTGGAGACAATATAGTTCACCTTAACTCCCAACTGATCCTTAATGGCCGGGATTACCTGTGTCTGCCAGTACCACTGAAAATTGGCGCCTGAGTTTGTATCGATCAGAGTGATCTCCGGCACCTCTTCAGCTACCCCTGTACCGAAAAGAGCCAGGGGTGCTGCCATCAGGAATAGACATAGTAGCATTTTAGGTTTCATTTTTTCCTCCTTCATCTGTTAATAATTTATTTAACCTTTTTTACTATACTTCGCTTCTACTTTCTGTCAAGGATATTTCACCTTGGTTTCATAAAAAATCAATATTTTTACGTAATCCCAGGGGTCAAGTTGTACACAACATAACTCTCTACATATATAAAAAGAGAATCTGAAGCTCTTCGATGCAGCCGATTTCATCGCACTTCTCACGATGCACATCCCGCCCAATGGGATATACCTTATCCGACGCTACGGCTTGTACTCATCCCGAAACCGGGGCAAGCCGAAGGTGCCCGCAGGTGTCTTCATCCCCGAAGGGAGGTATGGATCGACAAGCCCTACGTAGTAAGGCTTGCTCCGGATGGTTGGAAAGAAAAGCTCACTTGTTTTTCTGAAGCAGAAAATATCCAAGCTGAACATGAGACCGACCGCCTGAGTTTCTTCCTCAGAAAGCAGATCCTCTTGGGCAAGGTTGATCGCAAAAATCTATGAAATTGACTCGAAGGTCTGCCCTAAATGCACATCTCCTATGAAGATAATAGCTGTCATTACCGATCCTGATGAGGTGAAAAAGATCCTAAGGTCGAAGATCCCCGCAGGTCGTAGATGCCCGCAGGGTAGGACATCTCATAAAAATAGGCCGAAGGTCACAGATGCCCGCTAG
>VRUF01000376.1 GCA_019456245.1 Planctomycetota bacterium
TTAAACCATCAGGAGTAATTAACACATTACGAGCACGATGTTTGTGCTTGAATGAAATGTAAGGTTTAAGAATCTTATCCGTTGCCCCCTCAACCCCCGCAGCGGGGGTTTCGGATGGCGAGATTTCTATTTGCACGGAGTTGGTTTTTAGTGTGACCGTTCTTGCTGACGGGGTCTCCGGGGCGATGGTTATTGGCATTCGTACCGTAAATTCATATTCGCCGTCCGGCAATTCGAGCCTTTTATGTTTATCGCTGGCTTTTGTATATTCTCCCCAGTTTTCGTCAAGCTGTAACTCGAAAGATCCTATTTCGTCCGGACCGTACCAACCCCTTGCGGTTTGCACATCATCGATCCGTCTGTAATGTCCGTATGGTTTGCTATTTTTTTTAACAAAAAGAGTTACACTATACTGATTCGGAGAGAAGGCAAGTTTTTCTTTACCGGTATTTTCCCAAGTGACTGTAAGTTTTGGAATCTCTCTGGTTTTTAAGGAATAACTTTGCGGCTGAAGTTTCCACCGGAAAGAAGAAACCTCCTGACTCCATTTTTCTCCAACAAATATTCTAGCTCTTTTGTGCGCATCCAACATATACATCTGCAATACTTTCTCGTAAAACAACGTTCGTATTTCAGCCTCGAAGCCTGTTGAAGGATTCTTGCCCACGTGTACAGACGCCCAGCCATCCATTTTCAGATTAGGCCAGGAGTACTGCGGAGCCTTAGTTGCACCGTAGATGTGATCCTCTTCTGCACCATACTGTTTGCTGACTCTAAACTCAATATGAACCGCATTCGGGCCGGTATCTTTATGACCTCGCTTGCCCATGAACTTACAATTATGACGGTAATCCAGTCTATATATTATTTTGTTTTCCGAAGGGCCTTCGATGCGAATATCTTTAACACCAGCAAGTTCGGGCCAGTCCGAACTTATTTCAATCAAACTCTTTTTCAGCGATTCCAGTACCCCTAAAATTTCGACAGGTTTCTTTCCTGGCCAGCTTTTACCTGTTTGCAGTGCTTCAGTTTCTCTGCCGCCGGTAACCAGATCGTGTGAGTCAGTTTCATCAGATGTGCATGCTCCGTAGATAACAGTCTTAGTTACCTTTCCATCTTCAATAATTTCTCCCTTCCAAAGCGGCTGGACCTTATCCGTCAGACTCACAGGCTCATCCAAATAAGCGACTGTTTTAAGGACAGCATTGGACGGACAACTAATCTTATAAGTTGTCATGGCGATAAGCTCTGTATGTACACTGATTTGGTTTGCTATTCCGAGCCCCTTTTTAAGGAGCAAATATTCCCCTTCCCGTGAAATTTCCAGAAATAAATTCATCTTATCTGTCTCAGCAATCTGTCGCCCACCTCCGCCA
>VRUF01000125.1 GCA_019456245.1 Planctomycetota bacterium
TATGCAGTGGGTCGATGCCAGTGTTAACGAAAAGCTGATTTTTGAGGAATTGTTGTTAAATATAGCAGGTTCTGGTATAGTTTAGTTCTTAGTTTTTAGTTCTTAGTTTTTAGTTGTGGAATCGGCCTTTGGCCGAGGCTAATTATTTTTATTTAATTTGGCAGGTTTATATATACGTTATGTCACAGGTTGATAGTACACGAAATAAAAGTTCTAAACATAATAAGAAGTCTGTTCTGATCCGTTACGGTAAGATGGGCTTGCTTGGGTGGTTTACGCATAGCGGAATTGAGCTGGATCAGACCAGGACTCGCGTGGTTATTAAGACTCGTCGTGGTCTTGAGATGGGCAATATTGTCGGCCCGCATTGCTACAAGGGCGGGAGTTTTCGGTGCAGCAAGGAAAAGGTTGACGAATATTACAGCAACCGTTCGAAGGATTATCCTTTTGCCGGTGATGGTACTTTTGTTCGTTATGCTACTTCCGATGATATAAACGAAGCCGAGCATCTTGAGATATCCGCGCGGAAAGAGCTTGAGTATTGCCAGAATACGGCGAAGGAGATGAATCTTGAGATGAAGATCGTCGAAGCTGAGCATCTTCTTGGCGGTGAGCGAATCGTTTTTTACTTTACGAGTGAGACTCGTGTTGATTTTCGTGATCTGGTCAAGCATCTTGCCCATGAGTACCAGACACGTATCGAGCTTCGTCAGATCGGTGCCAGGGACGAGGCTCGTCTAATCAGTGACTATGAGAGCTGCGGTCAGCAGTGCTGCTGTCAGCGATTTTTGAAGATCCTTGCCCCTGTTAATATGCGTATGGCAAAAATTCAGAAGGCGACGCTTGATCCGTCTAAGATATCGGGTCATTGCGGGCGCCTGAAATGCTGCCTTCGTTATGAGGACAGCACTTACCGTGAGCTTCGTAAGGGTCTGCCGAATAAGAATACACCAGTTCGTACCGCCAATGGTGAGGGTAGAGTTATCAATACGCATGTGCTTACTCAGCTTGTTGAAGTTATGTGCAAGGGCGGTCGCCGTGAGGCATTTCCTGTCGGTGAGATAGAGGTTATCAGCGAAGAGGAATTCGTTAAGGCGACGACAGTGGCCGAGAGCGATAGGGGTCGAGGGAGACGACCTGAAGGCGCGAGGCAGTATTCAAGGCCGGAGACCGGTGATAGAGGCAAGCGGACTGAAGGCGGTGATGGCGGTCAAGATTCGCAGCAGGAGAAGGAGGGAAAGGGCAGGAATCGTCGGGGCAGGCGTGGTAAAGGGGGAAATGGCGGCGGCGGTGAGAATAAGGCTGAGGGGCAAAGTGATAAATCGCAGGCCAGCGGCGAGGGTCAGTCGGCTGTGAGCGGTGAATCACGTGAAGGCGGCAACAAGGAAGATGCCGGCGGTGAAAGTGCCGGCGGTGAGAATTCTTAGAAGGATAGATAATGGCACGTAAGATCGTAGTTACATCGGCGCTTCCTTATGCGAACGGGCCGATACATATTGGGCATCTTATAGAGTATCTTCAGACGGATATCTGGGTGCGTTTTCAGAAGCTTTGCGGCAATAAGTGTTTTTATTTTTGTGCCGACGATACTCATGGTACTCCGGTGATGATCAGTGCTCGGTCGGAAGGGATATCTCCGGAAGATCTTATCGATAGAGTTCATGGGGAACATCTGAAAGACTTTACGGGTTTTGAGATCGAGTTCGATAATTACTACTCAACGCATTCTGAGGAGAACCGGCAGTTTAGCGAGTATCTTTATAACAGTGCAGTCGAGAACGGTTCCATAGCCAAGAAGGAAATCGAGCAGGCTTATTGCGGTCAGTGCGATATGTGGCTGCCGGATCGTTATATTCGCGGGACATGTCCGCGGTGCAAGGCAGCGGATCAGTATGGGGATTCGTGCGATTCTTGCAGCGGGACCCATCAGCCGACGGAACTTATCGATGCTGTTTGTGCTAATTGCGGTGCGCCTCCGATTAGACGCAAGAGCTTGCATTACTTCTTTAAGCTGGATGATTACGGGGACAGGCTTGTCGAACTTGTTAAGGGTGGGTATGTTCAGGTTTCGGTTTTGAACAAGCTTGACGAGTGGTTTAAGACGGGTCTTAAGGATTGGGATATTTCGCGTGACGGTCCCTATTTCGGTTTTAAGATTCCCGGCGAGGAAAACAAGTTTTTCTATGTTTGGCTCGATGCGCCTATCGGGTATATGGCTTCATGTAAGAATTACTGCGACAGGAATGGTTTGGATTTCGAGGAGATTTGGAACGGAGAGGATTGGGAGCTTTACCATTTTATTGGTAAGGATATTATGTATTTTCACGCGTTGTTCTGGCCAGCGATGCTGATGAGCGGCGGGGTTAAGCGTGCGAATAAGCTTTTTGTACACGGATTTTTGACGGTTAACGGTCAGAAGATGAGTAAGAGCAAGGGTACGTTTATTAAGGCGTCGACCTACCTTAAGCATCTTGATCCTGAGTATTTGCGTTATTATTATGCGAGCAAGCTGGGCAGCGGTGTTGACGATATCGATCTTAGCATGGAAGATTTTGTCGCGAAGGTGAACTCCGATCTTGTTGGTAAGCTTGCGAATCTTGCGAGCCGTTCGGGGCCGATGCTTACTAAGAAACTTGGCGGTAAGCTCGGCAAACTCGATGCGGAGGGAAGAGAGCTTGTCGATAAGCTTATCGCGGCGAAGGAAGATATCGTTGCCGGTTTCGAGGGGTTGAATTATTCTTCGGTGATGAGGCGGATCGCGTCGCTTGCGGATGATTGTAACCGTTATTTCGATCAGAAGCAGCCGTGGATCACTATCAAGACGGATGAGGAGGGTACGCGTGTTGTGCTTACTGCGGTGCTGAACGCGGTTAAGGTTTTGGCGATATATCTTAAGGCAGTGCTGCCGGGGTTCGCGAGGAAGATCGAGGCGTTTTTGAAAGTGGGCGAGCTTTGTTTCGACGATGTTGAAGGATTGCTCGAAGAACATGAGATAGGTAAATTTCAGCGACTTGTAGAACGAGTTGACAAGGAAAAGGTTGAAGCGATGATAGAAGAAAGTAAGGAAGATCAAGGGGCAGCGGAAGTTGTGGAAGAGAAGGTGGAACTTGCCGAACCGATCGAGGCGGAATGCACTATCGACGATGTGATGAAGGTCGATCTTCGTGTTGCCAGGGTTGTCGTGGCCGAGGCGGTTGAAGGTGCGGATAAGCTTTTGCACCTGGAGCTTGATATCGGTGGTTTGAAAAAGGATGTTTTTGCGGGTATTTCGAAGGCTTATGACCCGGCGGACCTTGTGGGTAAGACGGTTATATGCGTTGCGAATTTGAAGCCTCGTAAGATGAAGTTCGGTGTTTCGGAAGGTATGATCCTTGCGGCGGGGCCCGGTGGGAAAGATATATTTATACTTGGCGTCGATGATGGGGCCGAAAGCGGGCAGCGGGTACACTAGTCGCTTCGCGACAAGTGCGTGAATTGTGAAGCGTGGTAATGCGGGCCTTCGGCCCTTACCCCCTATTCTTAATAGGGGGTTAAATGAAGCAGATGATTGCCTGCGGCAATCGCTATTTAATGGGTAATGATGAAGAAAAATATTGAAGAGATTGCTTTGGAAGACGGGCGTTTTGATGTTAAGGCGTTTCGTTTTGTTTTTGAAGGGCTTGGTCGGACTGTCGATAAGCTTAAGGGTGAAAGTGTCGAGGGAGAGGGGCGTCATATTACCGGCGCTGAGCTTGCTGAGGGGCTTGGCGGGCTTGCCAGTGAGAGATGGGGGCGGCTTGCGATGATGGTGCTTGGTCTGTGGGGAGTCAGCACAACGCGGGATTTTGGGGATATTGTTTATTTGATGATCTCGCACGAGTGGATGAGTTCGACGGAAGGGGATACGGTGGAGGATTTTGACGATGTGTTTGATTTTGAGGAGGTGTTCGAGACGAAGTATCGGTTCAGGTCCGTTTAAAAACAAGAACCACGAATGAACACTAATTTACACGAATTACCAAAAACCCAAAGAGGAAAAGGAGGAGAACAAAAGATGTAAGGTTTAATTTCTAAGGATATTTTATGGAACGGCGTTATTTTTTGAAGTTATCTGGTCTTGCTGCGGTTAGTTTTATTTCTGGTTGTCAGATTTCCGGACGCCGAGCCGGGAAACAATCACGTCCCAACGTAGTGCTTATGGTCGGTGACGACATCGGGTTTTCGGATATTGGCTGTTATGGTTCTGAGATCGCTACCCCTAACCTTGACAGGCTTGCGGCAAAAGGGCAGCGTTTTAGTCAATTCTATAATATGGCCAAGTGCAATCCTACGCGGTCGTCGCTAATGACGGGGCTTTATCTGCCTCGCGAAAATTCACAGAACGCACAGCCATTTCCCCAGCTAATGCGTCAGGCAGGTTATTATACGGCGATGAGCGGTAAAGAGCATTTCGACGATTGGGTGCCGGATCGCTGCAGGGCGGTGAATTGCTTTGATGACTCTTTTACGTATGATATAATCAACGAATATTTCATTCCGCCGAGCGGTAAGTTCAAACACCCATTTAAGATTAACGGCAAAAAGATTGCGGCAAATGACATTCCTGTAAACGATCCGCCCTTCTATAAAACTGATGTTGTTACCGATTACGCCCTTGGTTTTCTCGATAAGGCAATCGAGCATGATAAGCCCTTCTTTTTGTATCTTCCCTATCATCCGGCTCATTATCCGCTACAGGCAAGAAAAGAAGATATAGCGAAGTACCGCGGCAAATATAAATGCGGGTGGGATGCTATTCGCAAGAAACGTTTTGAGAGGCAAAAAAAACTTGGCGTGATCGATAAAGATTGCAAACTCAGCCCGCCTGAAGATAACATCAATAAGTACCGCGGTCCGTTCAGGAGAGATATTTATAATTATCGCCCCTGGGATTCTATATCCAAGCAGGAGCAGGATGAGCTTGATCTTGAAATGGCAGTCTTTGCAGCAATGGTCGATCGCATGGATCAGGGCATCGGGCGTGTTCTGGAAAAACTTAAGGAAATCGGCGTCGCCGAAAATACGCTCGTTATGTTCTTTTCAGATAACGGTTCGTGTCCTTATGACAGTAACAAGGATTTTTCGGTTCCACCTGGCGGGGCCGACTCTTATCGAACATTGTGTGCTGCGTGGGCCAATGTTGGCGATACGCCTTTTAGATACTACAAACAGTACGGACACGAAGGTGGCTGTAGAACGCATTTCATTGCCCGCTGGCCAAAGTCTATCAAGCCTGGAATCGTCAAAGAGCCGGGACACCTGGTCGATATCTATCCGACTATGCTGGAAATGGCAGGTGCAGAATATCCAACATCTGTCGATCAGAGCCGGACGCCTTCGCTTGACGGCAGCTCACTTATGCCGTTGTTTAGAGGAAAAACACGGAGTCATCCGGAAATTATAATTGCCGGCCATGGCGAAGAGTTCCGAATGGTCCGATGCGGCGACTGGAAAATCGTCAAAGTTAACAATGGCGATTGGCAACTTTATGATATTAAAGACGATCCAACCGAGTTGAAAGATATGTCAATAGCAATGCCCGAAAAGGTCGAAGAGCTTGCCGGTAGATATAAAAAATGGCTCGATAATAAATAAGGAGAACCCCACCTTTCGAAAAAGGTGGGGTCGGGTGTCAATTCCGGCATTATGCGTGTAGTATCAGATCAGTTTTTCTTTTTTCGGGGGTTGGTAATTCTGTTTCGCATCTGATGCAGTCTGTTCTTTCCAGTCCTCGGCGTTTTTTGCAGGCGGGGCATTTTATTACTGTTGTATGGTTCAGGGCAAGATATGTCAGCAAGCCGGGGAGGTTGAAGGCGGCAGTGAAGATGAGCCAGAAGATGACCCTGTACCAAGTTGTTCGTCTTGGCCATGCGTGTAATGTTACCAGTACCATCATCAGTGCTGTCAGTATCCAGCTTAATTTGCTTGAATGGGGCCGGACCTCATTTGTTATCTGCGCTATGAGGGTTGACAAGTCATCGTTGGCGTGGAGTTTTTTTCTTAGTGACGTTGGCCAGAATTTCCATGGAAGGTCGTATATTACAGGTGAAAAGCTGCAAACGTAATGTTTTACTTTTTCCGGTTGATTGTTTGCTATGCGAGGCGGCTGATCTTTTGGAGGAGGGGTAGTCCAGTCTTTACGTTTGATCAGTTCGAGGTTGCTCTGATCATCTATTTTGTAGAGTTGGACCCATCGATGTGTTGGTTTATTTCTGTTCTCCTCTCGCCATTGTTCAATGAGTTCTTGTGAGTTTCTATACTCTTCAGGAAATCGTTTATTTGTATCATTGTTCATCAGAAAGATACCTGATTTGGTTGCAGATAACATGCTGTATCGATTTTCCCGCCAGTTTTGGGGTACTTTGAAGGAGACTGTTTTTGCGGCATCTTTAGTTCTTATATAGAGCGTTTGGTCCTCTGTGCGGCATTGTATAGCCGGTAGTGTTGTGTTGGTTGTTTTTTCTTCGGAAGATTTCCAATTATTCCATGCGGTTACTTTTATGTCCGAGTTAGGGCTTTCGAGTAGTAATTCCAGTTTTTATTTTTCGAAGTTGATCTGGTATACTTTTCTCTTGGTCAGCCAAAGCAATGTTGGGCTGTATGAATCTTCGGGGCACCATGCCCTGTATCCCTCCAGAGTACCAAGCGGTGTTGCGTTTGATCTTTTTTGTGTAAATCCTGCCGAGCCGAGGTATCCAAGTATTTTACCGTCCGGGGCGAATCCTTTGAAATAACCTTTGTCCCAGTTATATCGCCAAATCTGTGGTATTTTTTCTTTTGTCCGTACAGGCACCTGGATGGAGCGTGATAATTCCGGTGATATTGTTTTATAGTGGTGTAAATTGTTGTACCTGCGGGAATCCAGGATCTTTTCGGGCCAGAGGATGAAATCATACGGATTATTTTTTTTGCGGCCTTTCCAGACCATGTTTACGTCTGCATCGTATATTTTCAAATCCTTTTTCTTCGTTTTTTGTTTTGTATAAAAGATAGTTCCATCGGACAGGAACTCTTTTTTGCTGCTGGTCATTATTTCCAGCTTTTTTTCTTTTTCGGTGAGTTCTTTTTTCGGTTCTTTTGCGGTTTGTTTAGAAGCTTTTTCCCATGCCTTTGCATGCATCATGTTGTGCATTTGGATAGTAAACAATTGCACGATGAAAATAGCGAACAGTATGATAACCGCGGTAGTAAATATCTTTGAAGGTTTTGCGATATATTTCGTAATATTTTTTAGCGTCATAGTCTGAACCTTTTTTAGAATTCTCTGTTGAGGAAAGTGTATATTATCTGGGACAGGAGTAACACGATGCCGATTATTATTGTTATCAGTGCCTGGCTAAGTTTCCATTGGCTAAATGTTATCGTAAGGATAATTATTGCGAAGGGGAATCCGAATGCCTTTGTTGTGTACCAGTGTGTCCTGCTGAGGGCTGTCAGGGCGGTGGCAAGATAGGCGAGGAATCCTATGGTGATGAATATCCATCCTTCGAGAAAGTTTCTGATTGATGGCGGAACCATGGAGAAGTCCGGTCGGGACGAATAGATATAGAAAAATGTCCAGATGGTGCCCAGGGCCAGCAGAAAGGCGATGATGCCGGCGGAAAGTTTGGTGGTCAGGATGGTTCGCCTGTTTATGGAACGATGGAACTCAAAGGCCCATGTTTTTTTAAAGAAGGGAACCCAGAATTGGCGAATACCGATTGCAAGTCCGAAGGCGATCGAGATGAGAAATAGCCATACGCTGTTTATGCCCAAGACGGAAGTGGAGAGAAGTTGGTGCATGTCCACGTCAAGGCCGGGCTCAAAACCTGAATATTGCCAGTTGTATCCTGGATTGTGTCCTAGCAATGTTATGTTAAAGAAGCCTATCGCGAGGAATGCGATTGCGGCAAATAGTATCCATGGCAGTATTTCGCGTAATTCTTTTCGCATTAGAGTCATAAATTTCATATTAGTGTGTCTCCCATTGGAATAGTTTTTTTCGCCCTTTCGGTGCGGTGTATTCAATGAACTGGTCCTCAAGATTCATTTTGACGGATTGGTAATTATCGGCTGAGACGGATCTTGCCCACTGGTCGATCTTTTCATCAGGTGTTGCTACGAGGGTTAATTCGAGTTCTTTGTCATCTCTTCTACAATGCAGGAGTCCTTCTATGTCGATATTTTCGGGGGTTCTGTCCTTGAATGAAACATTAATCTTCTTTACTGCGCCTCTGAATTCTTCGAGTGTGCAGTTTGCTCTCAGGACGCCTTTATCTATTACGATGATGCGGTTTGCGACTCTTTCGACGTCGGCTAGGATGTGGCTTGAGAATAGGATGGTCCTGTTTTCTGACATGATGAGTTTGATCATGCCTTCCAGGAATTGCCTTCTGATGGCGGGGTCCAGGCCCAGGGTCGGGTCGTCCATTACCAGCAATTCCGGATTAGGTGCCAGTGTAATCGCCAGTGACACCTGCGCACGCTGGCCGTTTGAGATATGTTTTATTTTTTTCTTTTTCGAGAGTTCAAAGTACTCGATCATGTCATTGAAAAGTTTATCGTCCCATTGTTTTGGGTAAAAGGCACGTTGGAATTTTTCCAGTTGGGCAATTGTCATCCATCTGATGAGGCGGTG